>PLLR01000089.1:12760-20817 GCA_003141335.1 Methanoregula sp.
CCGGAGTATCCCGGCTGATTGCGATTACTGAGACGAGCAGCGGGTAAATTCTCCATCGCCCACCCCAGTCAACCCGGGGAAATTCCTGCGTATCACCATCACGGTTTTATGAGATTCATAGAATCTTTGTGTAACACCAGTGATACATAAGAGGCTGTTGTGTACCATTTTTTTCTAGTTTGTGTTACACAAGAAAGCCATCTGTCGATTATATCAACGGGCTGATTAGCAACCAATCGTACATCAAATGTATCGCGATGCGAATACCAAACTATATTCTTTGAGCGTTCCCAACAGGAATTGTTACCTATGCCAACCATGAAAATCCGCGGAGGAGACCTCGATCTCGTAGAGTATGAATTCAATGCATTTCCACCAGGACAGAATCTCAAGACTCTTGGGTATGAAAAGAAGAAGTACCTGTTAAAACCATACCCGGGAAAAATCTCGGTAAAAGCCCCGGCGCGGATACACCTGACCGTGCTCGACATGAACCGGTTTGCACCCGATCATCCCGGTGGTGGCGGGATCGGGTTTGCAATCCAGTGCTATTGCATGATCGATGTTGAATGCACAAAAAAAGTGATTGAGATCGATTACAGTCGCTCCGCCATCATTGAAAATTTTGTTGCGGTTTTCAAAAAAACCGTAGGATATACCGGCGGTTTTAAGATTAAGGCAATTGACCATCAGCACAAACATGTAGGACTTGGGTCTACCAGCACGGTCATGATCGCGGTCGCTACCGCGATGAACGAAGCACTCGGCAGGCCGCTGACAAACGACCAGTTAAGGAAACTGATCGGGCATAATTATGTTGAGGAGACTGCTGACGGCAACATTGTCTTTGGTTTTGAGACCGGTGTCGGACCTGCGGTAAGCCTGCACGGGGGTATGGCAATAATGGGAGATGAACTCACTCTCGTCTACCATCACCCGTTTGCAGTCGGCAAAAATGTCTATATCATTATACCCCCCACAAATATTTCCTCAGCCGGCACCCAGGAATTTGACCTCCTCATGAACAGGGCAAGAACACTTGATTACCGTGACCGTGAACTCAAAGCGTATCTCTTTTTGATGGATCTTGTCCCGGCACTTGAACATGATGACGTAAAAAAAGCAGGAGACGTCATCTGGGAGATCGAATTCCGGGGCTCAAAACGGGCGGAGGTTGAACACCATAGTTTTGCGATCTATCACTATATGAGCCAGCTCCGCGATGCAAAACTCGAATTTGTAGGAATGAGTTCGGTGGGTCCTTCCATTGCCGTGGTCACCGCACTTGACAAAAAAGCCATGGAAAAGATCCTCAAACCTTTGGGCCTGAGCATTGCGATTGCCACAAAAGTCGATAACGAAGGTTTGAAAATTACCCTGAAAAAATAATTTTTCATCCGTTTTTCGCGCTCTCTTTCATGCACGAATACCGATAGGAACCCATCATTGTTTTTTGTGAGCTGCTTTTCTTTTTTCAAGGTAAACAGATACGAGTCCGGCAATGACGAGAAAAGCGGTTCCTGCAGTAACGAGGATAACAAGGAAGATCAGGAAGCTCATATTTTCCTTAACAATGGAAAGGGTCCCGAAATAATAACCTGCAAGCACTACGACAAGTGTCCAGCTGACTCCCCCCAGAACATTATAGACCAGGAACCGCTGATAATTCATTGACCCGATACCGGCAAGAAATGGCGTAAACGTCCGTACAACCGGAATGAACCGTGCAACAAAGATCGTTGCTCCCCCATATTTTTCATAAAACACGTAGGTGCGATCAATATATTCCTGTTTAACCAGCGTGGGGAACCGTTCCAGAAAAAAATGGATGCCAAGGAAATTGCCAATCCAGTAATTCACCGTATCCCCAAGCACCGCTCCTAGGATGATTGCGATAAAAAGCCACTGAAGATCCATTATCCCGCTTGCTGCCGCAGCTCCGCACACAAAAAGGAGCGAATCTCCCGGGAGGAATGGCATTATGACAAAACCAGTCTCAAAGAAGATGATAAAAAAGAGAATAAAGTATGTCCACATCCCGTATTGACTGACAACAGAGATTAAGTTCTGGTCAAGATGAAGGAATATCGAGATTAACGAATCAATCATAGGTTGCAAAAAATTATGCGTTCGGTCTCTATATTAACTTGAGTAATTCGTTAAAACCCGGATTCTTTTTAAAAGAACGTATAAAATTATTTTTGTTTCCGGATTGTCAGCAGGCCAATAATGGCAAGAGCACCACAAACCATGATCGGAACCGTACCGGATTTCTGGGTTGGTTGTACGGCCGGTGATAATGCAGCTGATACTGTGCTGATTGCTCCGGTATTCACCTGTGTTGTACTCGAATAATCTGTATGCCCTTCGAGTTTGAATGTGATGATATGGCTTCCGGCAGAAACATCATCCAGGGTGAGGGGGGAGATACCAATGAAATTGTTATCCAGAAATACATTTGCTCCTGCCGGCACTGACGAAACTGAAAGTCCCCCTTTGGCAGAAACGGGTGCTCCCGGCTGAAGAATTGCACTGACTTCTGAGACTGTATTTGCAAGAACCCTTGTTGTGGTGGTGAATGGCTGGTACCCGCTCAATGAAAGGGCAACGGTATGATCTCTCCGGCCTGGATAGAATCGAGTTTCAGGGATCCGCTGTAAGGGGTTTGCCCCATGGAATTTCCATCGAGGGTTACCGCTGCTCCCCCGGGGCTTGAGGAAACGTAAATCCAACCGGTATTGCTGGCAGGTATCGGGTTTAATGTCCCGGATATGGTTCTTGTTCCGCCTGCTGGCACTTCCACGTTGGACTTCCAGTCGTAATACCCGGCATGATAGAGCTGGAGGATATGGGTAGTGGCAGCGAGGTTATTAAATGTGAGGAGGGTTCTTCCTTTATAGACCCCATCTAACGTCACATCAGCGTTTGAAGGAGCTGACAGGATATACAGCGTACCCGAGATATCAAGCTGGGAAAGTGGGCATAGTACATTTGACTGCCGTCCCTGGTATACCGTTGCCGTAGTTGAATACGGGTGGTATCCATTGAGTTCAGCGTTTATCGTATAACTGCCCGGCCATACGTTATTGATGGTAAGGGGAGCAAGACCACGGTAGTTACCATTGAAATAGATCTGGGCTCCTGTCGGGGACGATTCCACGTAGATTGAACCGTAACCCACCGTGGGAACCGGTGTTGGCGTCGGAATGGGGTTCAGCGTGGCATAATAGGTTCTCGTTTGTCCTGTTCCGGGCATCGATACATCACCAGTGAATGAGGTATACCCGGACTTTTCCACACTAAAGGAATGGTAGGAGTTCCCGTGGTAAACACAGGGACGGTAAGTGATCCACCATTGATTATCCCCTTGTACTCCCCATCAAAGCTGACGGTCGCACCGTTCACGTTGCAGTTGATCGTGATCCAGCCCTCATCGCCGCCAATTGCACTGACTGCAGGGACAAGAGCCAGCACCAGGCAGCAAAAAATACTCAGAGTAAAAAGCAATTTTTTCATATATGGTTTCCTTTTATATAAAAAATTAGTTTTAACACAATAAAATATTTCGCAACAGGACAAGGAACTCAATTATTTTGAAAAGATCCCTTTTACTTCTGATCGTACCAGATCTATTCCCCGTACCCGCATTGGCCACTGGTGCAGCGTGATTGATCGAGGGGCAAGTTCCGGGAAAAGATCAATTACTTCCTGCCGGGTAAAATAATGCGTAATAATACTTGTGCCCCGCTGGAATGTCGACGGTTCAGTTTTATGCCCCTTCCCAAACCTGAAATCCCCGGTTGAAAAATCACAAAAAAACAGGATTCCGCCCGGTTTGAGGGTGCGGGTCATTTCACGTGCGATCTTTTCTCGATCGGGTTCATGCAGGTGCCCTGTCACATGAACAGCAAAAACCGCGTCAAACGAGTTGCTTTTTACCGGAATGCTCCGGGCATCTGCAACCATGACTTCAGCAGTTGATGATCCCTTCACTACATTCCTGCTCAATGCAACTGCTTTACAAGAGAGATCGAGTGCGGTCACATTCCACCCACGCTGGATCATTACCGAGAGTGTCTTTCCGTTACCGCACCCAAGTTCAAGCACGCGTGAGCCCAAAGAAAGTTCTGGCAGGTCGTGTGTCACACCGCTCCAGAGTATTCCCCTGCGGGTATAATCCTCTTCCCATGCTCCTGCGCCAGGTACCATAAAAAATCTCCCCATCGTTATAGGGTTTTTTTAGCATAGTTCGTTTCGCTTACCAGATTATGAGGTAGCTTATCCTCAAAGGATCTAAAAAACCTTTGAAGTGATTAATCGTGTGAAGACGGTGTTTTCTTTGATGGGATTTGATGGGATTTGCAGCTTAAAAAAACCCGGTTTTCCGGTTCACGCAGTGAGAAAAGAGAGGTAAATCAATATAGTCTCTGGCAGACATTCAATACTATAGACCTGATCTTACGTGAATTAATTTTTCATCAGGAGATTGGAAATGACAGAAATTCCCCCGCCGGATAATTCCCGGCAGATTTGTCCAAAATGTAAAAGTCCGATAGTTCGCGGTACAAAATTCTGTGAATCGTGTGGTGCGAGAATTGATGCCTTTTTGGCATGTACTCACTGCGGTACCCTCAATGTAAATGGTACAAACTTCTGCGAATCGTGTGGATTGCCTCTTTTGGAAGTCCCACAGGAAAAACAACCTGCAGTTCCCGTTGCGGTTTTTGCACCCCCACCACCCCTTCCTGCTGAATACATCCCGCCGATGGCAGAAGTACAGAAAAATGTAACTGGTTTTCTCCCTTCAGAATCAGCGCCGATGGAGAGTTCGATCCTGCAGTCCCGTGAGGAAGTGCCAAAAAAGGCGGATGAAAAAACCACACCTGAACTGCAGCCGGCGCCCGTTCCGGTCCGCGGAGACATTCAGGACAGAACAAAACCCCGGGAATATTCCCCCTCCTCACCCGTACCTGGTCCAACAAAACCTCTCCCGATCATGACGCTGGCAATTATCGGCATCGTTATCCTTATCGTTCTGGCTCTGGGAGCATACGTTGTTGTTTTGCCTATGCTTTCAGGTACCGGTACCGCGCAAAAAAGCGGAGATGGTACACCAAGTTCCCCACTCACGGCCACTTCCTTACCTTCCGGTAGCGTACAAGGCACCTTCCCGGTCACAGGAACGCTCACCCCAGGACAAACCCAGGTACCCCCCGTTAATCTGGCAGTGACCTTCCAGGCTGAACGGGATGCCATATCCGGTATCGTGACGGTTACATTCAGTGGAGGTGAGGGTCAAAATGGCGTTAAGGATGTTTTGTTCAGGCTCACCCGGTCAGACGGGCAGGTTCTCCAGAAATCCTTCACGCTCACCCAGATTGGTAAGAGCGAATCGCTCCAGGGGACTAAAATGACCGACCGTGTTGAAGTGATCGCCACCTACTATAATGGCAACCAATACAAAATTCTGGATCAAACCTTCGAATACAAGAAACGATGATACCTTACCCATCCGGCCTAAAAACTTTTTTCCTGCAGCAGGATGATTTTTTTGTAATGCTTTCAGGATCAGTCTGAAGATTCTACCCAAAGGGATATTCAGCCGGAGTCTGAGATACATTTCGCTTTGTTACATCACCTTTTGATACGCGGATGCATCGGGAATAACTAAAAAAATACCGGCCCATTGAGATGGTTTTCTTTCCCTTGCTTCACTCGCTTCTCCCCGTTATCATTATTCCGGGGTCATGGGATACCAGGATCAGGTTTTTGTTCAACGATAATTCGTAATAATCAATTCATTTATTTTCCCGCGACGGGCACCATTGGAATTGATCATGCGTTTTGCTGGAACCCGTTCGATCGTATAATCGGAAAAAAGATCATCAAAGAATGTATCAGCCGGATTCTCATTCCGGGGATCAGAATTACTGAGCATAATCTTTGCGCCTTTTTTATCGAGTTCTTTGAAAAAATCCCCAAGGCGAACCTGGTCTGTGTCGGAAAAACCATTCTTTGAGTATGAAATGAATGATGAAGTCTGGTTGAGTGGACGGTAGGGAGGATCGAAATAAACAAAGCTTGCATTATCCACAAATTTTCTGCATTCGGTGAAATCCCCCAAAACAATCCGGGTGGTTTTCAGCAGCGTGGCAACATCGTTCAGGTTATCTTCTTTAAGAATCCCAGGATTCGTGTATTTCCCGAAGGGTACATTGAATTCTCCTTTCCTGTTCACACGGAACAGGCCATTAAAACAGGTATGATTCAGAAAAATAATCCAGGCAGCCCGCTCTACCCATTCATGGCTGAATTTCTGAAAGTTAATTTCCGGTAATCTCTGGTTGAATGAATCCCGGATTTCATAATACATTAATTCCCGGTTCTTTTCATCTTTCGACAGGTACTCTGACTCAAGGATTTCAAGTTGGTCGATCAATTGTTTTACGGATTTTTGGATCACGTGATAGGCGAGAATAAGTTCTTCGTTGGCATCGCAGATAGTGCAGTGTTCAAAAGAAAATTTCTGGTTGAGAGAGAAGAAGATGGCACCGCCACCAATGAACGGTTCTGCATATTTTGTGATCTCTCCCGTTTTCAACTCTTCTGGTAAACGTTTGTTGAACTCGCCGAGTAATTGTGTTTTGCCGCCAGCCCATTTCAGGAACGGTCTTGAAGAAGGAACAAGTTTTATTTGTTTTATCATAGGCGGGAGAACACTCTCTGGAACGATCTTTCTTTATACAGTTATCTTTCTCACATTAGATGATATTGCATAAAAAACCCGGTGGAGTGAACCTGATCTGAAATTTCATTGTACCCTGATACCCCGCAGCTTGATGCAGGGAGGAAAGCAGGCGATATAAGATTACGATAACCGATGATGGAATAATCGTAAAAAACGCCTGTACCTGAAATTGTGAGTATTTCCCGGTGGCAGTGCGAATCCTGCCCCGCCTCCTGACATGCGGTGAACCTACGCAATCTGATGTAAAAAATGCAGAATACCTGTACTCCAGCCCTTGTATTTTAGCATCAGATAATAATCAAATTCTTTATCAATTCATTATTTTAAGAGATACTGAGGACCGGTCATGGCAGACAACGGCGTTTGGGTTGAATCTGTTGAAGCAGCATTACTATCTGAAATAAGAATGTCGTCTGCGAGAATGATGAAAGTTGCATACCTGCCATATCCTGTGAAAAACAGGGATGAGGAACGTTGTGTCCCTCGTTCACAACCCGTGAATACTCTTCAGGATGACGAAGTGTCCGGGCCAAATGCGATCGTCTATGTAACAAAAATATCCACCCGGACTCCTGGTGAAGAAATTAAAAAACTTCTCAAAAAAGATCCTGGCCGGGAAGAGATCCTGCGTAATTACGATTTTTACACAATTTTACTCAGCACAAGTATACGGATGGATGATCCATCGACTACCCGTTTTATCAATGCAACCGTAGAAATTGTTTTTCCTCCCGGCATAAAAATTCTTGATTATTCTCCAAAAGAGAGGGGGGTTGTTACGGAAATAATTGAAAGCGGTGGAACCGGGATCTCCATTTCCCAAACCCTGGATTTTTCAGCATCATCATCGCAGACTACAAAAGTACAATCTGATAATCCGGAAAACCGGTTTGACGTCAGGGTTGGCCCGGAGGCAAAAATTACCGGTACGTACAGCAAAAAATCCGGGTACACTCTTGAGATCCCTCCCCGCGAGTTGCTTGAATACCAGGTAATGCTTAAAAATGAGCATGAAGTGTACGGGGAAGTATATCCCCCGATGCCTCAACAAGATATTGAAAGTACCGGGAAAGAAAATCTGGCAGTTTTTTCCTTCATTATCCAGACTCCACGGAATTCACTTCCTGAAATCCACGTCCACATAGAAGGCAGGGTTAAAGGAAATCTCTGGGGAGTTATTCTCCTTAAAGGTTCGGTAGTATTAACAAAAAGCGGCAATGTTTCTTAAGGCTCGTTAAAAGTCTTTTTTTTATTGAAACTCTTTTTTTTAATAAAAACACCTATGAGACCTGCGGTTAGAGGCCTTACG
>PLLR01000124.1:0-4982 GCA_003141335.1 Methanoregula sp.
TTCCCCCGCAGCAGTTTGTGATATGCAATTGCAAACCGGTGTGCCTCATCACGGATCTCCTGGATATACCGCAGTGCCATCCCTTTTGGGTCGAGCCGTCGCGGGAGCATCTCACCGGGCACGTACACTTCCTCTTTTTTCTTGGCAATCGCGATCACCGGGATACCAAGGTCAAGACCTTGTAACACTTCCTGTGCAGCGGACAACTGGCCCTTTCCCCCATCGAGGATGATCATGTCGGGAAGATCTGTGTTCTCTTCGATGAGCCGGTGGTACCGCCGCTTCACGACCTCCGCAATCGACGCAACGTCATCAATTCCATCAATCGTTTTGATCCTGAACCTTCGGTAGTTCTTCTTGTCCGGAACGCCGCTGCGGAACTGCACCATGGATCCAACCATGGACGTGCCCGAGAGATGCGAGATGTCGAAGCATTCAATCACTTCCGGGGGATCGGGAAGGTTTAGGATAGTCTGCAGGTCTTTTACTTTCAGATCGTTTCTCAGGAAGGCATGCTCTATGTTTTTCTCCACGAGCTCGAGCATCTTTTTCTTCTCGCCGATCTTTGGCACGGTCACCTGCACGCTCCTGCCTTTTTGTTCCGCGAGGTACCCGGCAAGCGCCTCATCAACCTCGTGGGGGAGGATCAGTTCTGCCGGGGGTTTTCGGTCAGCATAGTACTGCACAAGAAATTCCTCAAAGAAATCTTCGCGGTTGTCAAACGAGTATTCCTGTTTTCCCGAAAGCAACCCCTTCTCGACAGAAAATACCATCAGGTACACCGTATCGTCAGCTATCGTATACGCAATGACATCCTGATCGGTCTCTTTTGGGCGCTCGACATGCTGGCGCTCGGCAAGGTGTTCGACAGCACCAATCTGGTTACGGAGAACAAGCGCCCTCTCGTAGTCCTGTGCAGCCGAACATTCTGCCATCTCCGATCGCAGCACGGCGAGCAGTTCCCCGCTCTTTCCCTTCAGCAACGCTGTTACCCGTTCGATCTGTGTGTGATAATCCTCCTGGCTGATCAACCCGATACAGGGAGCACTGCACGACTTCATGTGGTACCGGAGACAGGCACGTTTTGGCATTTTTTTGCACGAACGCAGGCAGAAGACCCGTTTTATCACCCTGAGTATAGCGTCACGCTCCGATGCGGAGACGAATGGCCCGAAATAGATAGCATCCCCTGTACTTGTCCGTCGGGCAAACCCGATCCGGGGAAACGGTTCTCTGGTAAGCTCGATATATGCAAACCGTTTCGCGTCCTTTAAGTCGATGTTATATTTCGGCTGGTGCTTTTTGATCAGGTTGTTCTCAAGAAGTAACGCCTCGGTTTCCGTATTGGTCACCATGACGCTGACTGATGCGATGCGGGAAATCAGGTTCCGGGTCTTGGGATCATGATCGGTTTTCTGGAAATAACTCGTCACCCGCTTTTTGAGATTTTTTGCCTTCCCGACATAAATGACTGTACCTGTTTCTTCGGAGAACAGGTAGCAGCCGGGATTGCCCGGGAGGGTCGTGAGATCGATCATTCGTAATCCTAAGTCAGAGCGCCGGGTGAAAAATCATACCCGCCCAAACATTTGTTTTAAGAATTGTCCGGTATAACTCGCCAGTGTCCCTGCTACTTTTTCCGGTGTCCCGGTAGCAACAATCTCACCACCGGCATCCCCGCCATCGGGACCGATATCGATGAGGTAGTCTGCCGATTTGATCACATCAAGGTTGTGTTCAATCACGATGACCGTGTTGCCCTTTGCGACCAGATCATCAAGCACCCTGATCAGTTTTTTCGTGTCATCGAAGTGGAGCCCGGTGGTCGGCTCGTCCAGCAGGTACAGGGTTTTTCCGGTCGCACGCTTGGCAAGTTCCCGCGTGAGCTTGATCCGCTGGGCTTCGCCACCCGAGAGTGTCGTTGAGCTCTGCCCGAGTTTGATGTAATCGAGACCAACCCGGGAGAGCGTCTCGAGCTTGCTCTTAATGGACGGGATGTTCTCGAATAGCTTCATCGCCTCCTCGACACTCATGTCCAGCACATCGGCAATCGACCTGCCCTTGTACTTCACCTCAAGGGTCTCGCGGTTGTAGCGTTTTCCCTTGCACTCCTCGCACTCGATATAGACATCAGGCAGGAAGTTCATCTCGATACGGATCAGCCCGTCACCCTCGCATGCCTCACACCTGCCACCACGAATGTTAAACGAGAACCTTCCCGGTTTGTAGCCCCGCATCTTTGCCTCTTTTGTTTCGGCAAAGACTGCCCGGATCTCATCAAAAACTTTGGTGTACGTAGCCGGGTTGCTCCGTGGCGTCTTGCCAATCGGGGACTGGTCGATCACGATTACCTTGTCGATCTCGGCATCAAAGATAATTCCCTCGTGTCTGCCAGCCTGTTCCCGCGACTGGTGGAGGATCTGCATCATACCCTTGTAGAGCGTTTCGTACACGAGCGTTGATTTCCCGCTACCCGAGACCCCGGTAATTACCGTGAGCACGCCGATTGGGAACTTCACCGTGATATTCTTAAGGTTGTTCTCCTTACAGCCTTTTACCGTGATGAACTTTTTTGAAACCCGGCGTTTCGTCGGTACCTCAATCTGTTTTGCACCGATGAGGTACTGCCCGGTAAGGGATTTTTTATTCTTCTCGATCTGGGCGGGAGTCCCTTCAGCCACCACTTCACCACCGTGCAGACCGGCACCGGGCCCCATATCGATGACATGATCAGCAGAGCGGATCATGTCCTCATCATGCTCTACGACAATCAGCGTGTTGCCGAGATCGCGGAGTGTTCGCAGCGTCCCGATCAGTTTCCGGTTGTCCCGCTGGTGCAGCCCGATGGAGGGTTCATCTAATACGTAGAGCACCCCCATCAGGTTCGAACCGATCTGGGTGGCAAGCCGGATCCTTTGTGCTTCCCCTCCCGAAAGCGTACCGGCAGTACGCGAGAGCGTGAGATAACCAAGGCCAACTTTTTCCAAAAATTCAAGACGGGAACGGATCTCTTTGATGATCTGTTTTGCGATCCCGGCTTCTCTTTTGGTGAGGGACAGACTCTCAAAGAACACAACGCTGTCACTGACAGAAAGATCCGTGATATCGATGATGGATTTCCCGCTGATCCGGACGGCAAGTACCTTGTCCTTGAGCCGTCTGCCTTTACATGACGGGCAGTCAGACACCCGCATATACCCCTCAAGCTCACGCTTGCGGTAATCGGACTGGGTCTGCGAATAGAGCCGTGCCGTCTGGGGGAGGATTCCTTCCCACTCGCCGGTATGCGACCAGTGGGCATCCCCGTTCTTCATGCTCATGGAGAACTTCATCCGTTCGGATGACCCGTACATCAGCGCGTTGTACTGCTCCTCCGTGAGATCCTTGATCGGTGTGAGCACGTCAAACCTGAAATGCTTTGCAACGGTCGCGAGATACTGCCCGCGGAAACCATCCATCGGGTTGCGGTAAGGGGCGACGGCCCCGTCTGCAATGCAGCGATTCTTGTCCGGGATGATCAGGTCAGGGTCAAACTCCATCTTCACGCCGAGCCCGTGGCACTCCGCACAGGCCCCGAACGGGCTGTTGAACGAGAACATTCTTGGCTGGAGTTCCTCAAAGGCAATCCCACAGACCGGGCAGGCCATGAGCGAAGAGTAGGTCGATTCTTTCTCCTCTTCGTCAACTACAAAAATCAGCCCTTCGGATTTCTTCAGTGCGTTCTCCACTGCCTCGGTAAGTCGTGACCTGTCAGAGGTTTCCAGCCGGTCGATCACGATCTCGATGTCCTGTTTCTTGTACCGGTCGAGGTTGATCTCCTCATCGGTCCGGATGATGTTTTTATTCACCCGGACGCGTGCGTACCCCTCTTTATTCAGGTCGCGGAGGAGTTGCTGGTAGGTACCTTTCTTCTGGCGGACAACCGGCGAGAGGATCGTGACCATGCCAGAATGTTCTGCGGTGATCTGGTCTGCGATCCGGTCGGGGGTCTGGGAGGCGATGGGGATATTATGCGTGGGACAGTAGGGTGTACCGATGCGGGCGAAGAGGAGACGGAGATAATCGTAGATTTCGGTGGTCGTACCAACCGTGCTGCGGGGATTTTTGGAGGTGGTCTTCTGCTCAATCGAGATTGCCGGAGAGAGCCCTTCAATACTGTCAACGTCCGGCTTGTGCATAAGACCGAGGAACTGGCGGGCATACGTGGAGAGCGACTCGACATACCGTCGCTGGCCTTCCGCGTAAAGGGTATCGAACGCAAGGGTGGATTTGCCGGAACCTGAAACACCGGTGATCACCACGAGCTTGTCGCGCGGGATCTCGACACTGATATTTTTCAGGTTATGCTGGCGTGCGCCTTTGATGATGATGTTTTTCATGCTGATGTGTGGTATACATCGGCGCCTTCATTTATAGATATATATTTCGGGGCATGAACGTGATCGGACCGTTCAGGGTCCTGTCCGGTCTGCCGCGACATTAAATACTCACCTCCCTGCAATACTAGTGAAGATAACTATCAGGGTGGGGGAGTAGTCCTGGATAAGGTTTTGATTATCGGTCACCGGCAGCCGGATACAGACTGCATCGCGAGCGTGATCGCGTACGCGGTGTTTAAAAACCATACAGAGCCGGGCAGGTACCTTGCCGCCCGCTGCGGGGAACTGAACACGGAGACGTGTTTTGCACTTGAGACATTCAATATGAAACCCCCGGCCCTCATCGAAAGCGTGGAACCCCGCGTTTCCGACATTAAAATTGCACGAATCAGCGTAACACAGGACGTCCCCGCTGTCGATGTTGCCGCGCTCATGGATATGCACGACATCCGGAACGTACCAGTGACCGATGAGCAGGGAAAACTCATCGGTGTGGTGGGTGAACACGGGCTCGCCCGGGCGTACGTCCACCGGCTGAAAATCGGTGAGCTTGCCATCGCACCACTTCCTCTCGGCACCCTCGCCCGGATCCTCTCTGCCCGT
>PLLR01000124.1:5008-8115 GCA_003141335.1 Methanoregula sp.
GTCTCGCTCCTCACCACAGACCTCGATGCGTTCGGCGTCGGTACGATGATCACCCTCTCGCTCCCTGCCCGCATGGTAATGGAGACAGACATCCCCCGGATTTCACTTTCTGATTCCATTGCGCACGCAAAACAGATCGTGTCCAGTTCCAAATTCCGTTCTGCCTGCATCGTGGAAAAGGACGGGACCCTCCGCGGTATTGTGACAAGGACATCGCTCCTTACCGATGTGCACAAACCGGTTATCCTCCTTGACCACAACGAGTTCACCCAGGCTGTTGAGGGGATCGATCACGCAGAGATTATCGAGATTATCGACCATCACCGGCTCGGTGCCATGTCAACGTTAAAGCCGGTGAAGTTTTTAAATTATCCTGTCGGCTCCACCTCCACTATCATCACAGAAAAATACCGGGAGGCGGGCATCACCCCGGCGTCCGCAATTGCGGGTATTCTCCTGGCCGGGATCCTCTCCGACACGCTCGTTTTGAGGATGTCCACAACCACTCCGGAAGACCACAACGCGGTCGGATACCTCGCACCCATTGCCGGTGTCGACCCGGTCGCATTCGGGACGAGACTGCTGGAGAAGGGAATGAACCTTGATGACAGTACCATTGAGGATCTCCTCATGCGGGACGTAAAACGGTACGTACTCTTTGAAAAGAAGGTAATCATCGCACAGGTGATGGTCCCCTCATTCGAATTCCCCCTGGTACACAGCGATGAGATCCAGCGGGAACTCAGCAGGCTGCGCATGCAGCAGGGAGTGGACCTCTACCTGGGAATGTTCACGTGCATTGTTGAGAACGGGAGCGAACTCTACGCCGCTGCAGAGAGTTCCCTGATCACGAAACTGGAGCTCCGTGACCAGCCGGTCCGGCTCGGGAATATGATGTCGCGAAAAAAGGACCTCCTTCCGTGGTTTGGGGAGAAACTCCGCCAGGACTGATGAGTATGCCGGGTTATAACCGACTGGCATACGGCATCTATTCAACAGTAAATCCTCATACCCGTATGCTAAATACTCGTTTCACAAATACTTCCGGAACCACGGTGAATCATACTATGCCCATCGTAATCCTGAAAACCAGAAAAGGCCTGTCAAGAGAGCAGAAGCGAAGAATTGTCAGTGAATTTACCAAGACGCTGGTCAGCACCACAGGGATCACGCCGGAACTCGTTACCATCCTTATTGAAGAACACGAGCTGGAAGACATCGGCAAAGCCGGGAAACTCCGGTGTGACTAAAGCCCCGTCACGTTCCCGTTATTTTTTGTATCAGAATCCTGGGGGGATCAGTCTGGATCCCAAAAAACCTTTTTTGTGAAAACGCGTGGCGACTCGAAGGAGCAACCTTCATTCATTCATCGTGCTAATACATTTTTTGCAATGTCTGAAGAAAATATGGCATCGGAACCGTTCTTCATAAAACCGGTTTCGGAAAAGACGATCTATCTTGCCAACTGGAGTGCACGGTTCTGGGCATGGCTCGTTGATATCATCCTCGTCATCCTTTTTTTAAATATTATCCGGGGCATTTTCGATCCGTTCTGGAAATTACCGCTCCTCTGGGATTACGGGAACTGGGAATTTTTTGCTCTCGGCTTTGAATCCATATTCTTCCTGGCCTACTGGACGGTCATGGAAGGTTTAAGAGGCCAGTCCATCGGCAAAATGGTGATGAACTTAAAAGTTGTCAACCGTGACAGCACGAAGATCGATTACCTGACCGCTGCACTCGAGAGCCTGGGAAAAGCGTTCCTGCTTCCGCTGGACTGCCTGATCGGGTGGCTTGCCATGCCGGCCACAAAATTGCGGGTGTTCAACCGGATATCAAACACCATCGTAATCAAGACTGACTACAAGGAACCGCACGGTATCCTGTATGTCAGGGAAAAAGAATAATCAGACATATATACATCCTTTCTTTCATGAAGAAATATGCAATTCTGGTAATCGCATTAATCTCCGGAGCGTTGATCTGCGGGTGTATATCCGTGCCATCCAGCCCAAAAGATACATCTCCGGCAACCCGGATCACACCACCTCTCCCGCCAGTGACGGTGATTATCAAGGCCAGGGCTTTTGATCCTGCCATTATCACCATCAAAGAGGGTACCACGGTTACCTCGACAAACGAAGATCCAATGGTGCACCATGTTGTCCACCTTCCGGAGGCGAATCATGCACAGCTGTTCGATTCGGGACCGCTCTCTTCCGGGCAGAGCTTCAGCTACACGTTTGGGGAGAAAGGCAGGAATACCTATGGCGACCCGCAGATCGGGGGCGGGAGATCCCCGTTTGTCATTGTTGAATAACGTGTTGTCCGGCAGGATGCCAGTCACGGCTCGACGAACAGGCAACGGGGATGCTAGATACGGGGATACCTTATCAGGAGAGAAAGACCGGCGGGCCAGCAATAATACCCCGGGATTTGGTATCCGCATTCAGCCCGCCGAACCCATTGCATGGTAAATCGGCAACCATACCGCAGGATCAAACGGTGCTAAAGACAGGTTTATCGACTTTACCAGTGTATAGCACTTCAGGAAATACCAGCATGGCGGATATCGAGTCATTGTATAAAAAAGAGGACGGCAGAATCCTGATCGAGATCAAACTCTCTTCAGTCATACAGCTCTTCAACTCGTTTGATCCCGCACCATTCCATGAAAAAGAACTCGACTCCGCTGCAGAACATTACATTGTCGATATGGTCAAGGACTTCCCGCCAAAGACCCGGTTCAAGATGATCATTTACCTTCCTCCAGATATTGCCACTACTGAGCGGGCGATGAAGATTCCCCCCGCGATCCATAATCATTTCCAATACAAGATGCTGGTCTCAGAACGGAAATTCCGTTCCCATTTCCGGCATGGCAGGAGCACCCTTCTCATCGGTATGACATTCCTCGCAATTGCCCTGATTGCCCGGCAGCTGGTTTCAGCACTGGAGAATCATTTCATTGCCCAGCTTTTTGCCGACGCACTCCTGATTATCGGCTGGGCTGCCATGTGGGAACCAATCACCGTCCTCCTCTACGAACTCTGGCCTATCATCCAGATGAAAAAAACCTACGAAAAGATCAGCACAATGGAAATCGA
>PLLR01000021.1 GCA_003141335.1 Methanoregula sp.
CCCTTTACCCTGAAAGTAATCTCAACCTCATCGCCGGGACTGAGTGAAGTGACGGCATTGTTACCCCGGGTAAGGCTAAACGTGCTGGTTGAATCTTTCGTGCCATGGGTGAGGATTACCGGGGCAGTACCCGGGGCGGAAAAGACAATTTCCATCCTGGTCAGATTGATAGCTGATGCCTGCGATGTCAGACCGATGGAAAAATAGATGGTGTCAAGGCCTGCTTGCGGATTGGAAGATATTCCATAGACATTGCTTCTCAACTGGATGTCTGCACCGGATGGCACGGGACTTGAGGTTGGAGCAGGTACCGGGGACAGGGACACGGTAGTTAAAGGCAGTGAGGTTACCGGGATTGTCCCGTTCGATCCGGAGGGAGCGGTTGTACAACCCGAAATTATTACCAATAAAACCAGCGCAAGAGAAACGCAGAAGGTTTTGATGAATAGTGTTGATGTGGACATTCTGATACACCCTATTGTTATAAGATGATCCTTTTTGACCCGTTTAATCATTTTCATCAGCTCTCTCATACGCGCCGGCAGTTCCATGGACCGGTGCGAAGGAACGGATTGCCATCAACGACCGATGCTTTATCTTCCTTGGATACCACCTGCCGTTATTACTTCTTCAGGTACGTTTTCATGACAACGCCCCATCACCCAACCTTACAACACTTGATATACCATAATCTCACGTGATCATTCTATGGATATCGGAGCACTACTTACAGACTCGTTCAGCTATGCACAGGAAGCGCTCGTAGGAAAATGGACCCGGTGGGCGATCTTCATCCTCTTTGCCCTCCCGTTCTCGCTCATCCAGTTCCTGTTTGATCCGAAGACCATCATGACCGGCACCAGCATGAACTGGGGTGCAATCCCGTGGGGCCGGATCGCGCTCCTTGCCGGTCTCGGTCTCATCCTCTCGTTCTTCCTCTCGGGCTATGCTGTCCGGATCTACCGGGGAGCAAAACCGGCCCCCGACTTCACCGGGTGGACAGACCTTTTTATCGATGGCGTCAAGCTCGCTGTCGTATGGCTCCTCTGGCTCCTGCCCATATTCATCGTGATGGCAGCGGCATGCGCCATCGCGTTCGCCAGCTTCCTTTCCACCCGGGCAACCGCCATGCCAAATATCGTCCTCCTGCTCTTTGTGCTTCTGCTCCTTCTCGTGGAGTTCGTCCTCTTTGTCATCGTCATGCTCTTTGGGGTGCTCGGTGCAGTCCGGTTTGCCCGGATGGGAAGCATCCGCGAAGGGATCCGGTTTTCTGCGATCCTCACGACGATCCGGACCATGGGATGGCTGTCGTATATCCTTCTCCTCATCGGGTTTGTCGTTGCCATGGTCATCTATGCCGTCATTACCGGTATCCTCTCGTTTATCCCATACATCGGCTGGGTCCTTCTCCTCATCGTAAACCCGGTCTTCATGATCTTCACCGCCCGGTACTTCACGCTTGTTTACGACCAGGGTGAGCCGCAACCGGTCCCACCAGTACCGGTAGTATAATCAACTCTTTTTTAAAAAACAACAAAGGCAGATTTCGTACAAAGCTCACAGACCAGGAACGCGGTTCTTCGAAGTGCACGTGCAACGCAGACGTGAAACACACCTAAAAATGCACAACCGGATGATGACGGTATCAGACCTCGCTTTCGGGAGAAAATGATCCCGTGCGGTTGTCTTTCTGCTGATGGTACTCCACCAGCCTTCTCACCTCGTCCTGCACCTTCTGTTTATCTTTGAAGCCGGTGAAGAGGATCCGGACATTATCAATGTCGTCTTTTAAGTAAGCTGCTTCAGGATAGAGAATGAGCACGATCTGTCCATCCGGCCCGAAATGAAGTTCCTCACTCTCCCCTTTCATGTATCGTTCCCGCTGCTCCTTTGTCGGGGCTGCATACTTGTTCTCGAACCTAAAGACGCCCATATCTCACCGTAACGGATAATGATCTTGTGTCGGGTGACGTTAAACCTGTTGAGGTGGACACTATGTGCAATAGTTGTCTCTTTTTTTGTTCACTCCCTCCCTCCCCTCCAGCAACGATCAAGACTGTTTTTCGGATTCTGTTCGCAACGTTGTGGCATCNNATCCGGACTCTCGCATTGTTATTGTTGGTCATAGGGATCTTTAAAAAACGCCACTCTTGTCCTAAGAAAGATTCATTACCTGAAGGTTGACTTTTCTTTATGCCATCTCAAAAAAAAGGTTGTCCTATAAAATTCGGGACTGCGATCAATAATGAAGGATTACTTATCGAAATCCCGTGCACTGGGAAAGAATGTGCATGGTTTTTTGATAATCATTGTGCGATCCTTATTATCGCAAAAGAATTATGCACGACAAACCAGAAAAAGAAAGGTTTGAAGGGAATGACGGCTGAATAATTTTTCGATCTTAGTTGATCGTAACTGCTTCCCTGAATCTGGATGCGGTATTGCGGGGTCTCATATCCGCACCTTATCTCACGGTAATGGGTCGCCAGTCCTGTTCTGCTGCCGGCCTCCCGGTTTTAAACTCGCAGACGTAAATCCGTCCGCCATGTTTTCGCTGGTAACTCCTCACATCAGCCAGACTTGAAAAAATATTAGTATAATCATCGCCGCTACGGTATTTTTGCGTCATTTTAGAATCTCCAGCATTGAAACCCTTCTGCTGTCCCTGGTGATTAAGGCATTCCCGGCATCCGACCGGACTTTGCATACGTATAGAGATTCAGGGTTGCGATACCTGCTATCGTTGAGGTGATAAAAGCCAGGGCACTGAGCGCGAACATGTACAGGACC
The DNA here is from genome assembly GCA_003141335.1 of Methanoregula sp. Taxonomy (GTDB): domain Archaea; phylum Halobacteriota; class Methanomicrobia; order Methanomicrobiales; family Methanospirillaceae; genus Methanoregula. The sequence goes on from PLLR01000021.1 coordinate 2,791, forward strand.
GCACCTGCGATCCATGCATCCCCCGGATACCAGAAAAGCAACCTATCGGGTGCGATAACTCCATAGACGATACGGAAGAGAAGGGAGGACAGCGCTGCCCCGAATAAGACCAGACCGAAGATAAGGAAACAGACAATCATCTCGCCCCACACTTTTTTCATGAGCGAAACCGATCCTGCGACAGCACTGAAAAGAGGCTTGTTCTCAAGCACAAGGAGCGGAACAACAAACAGCGTCAGAATAAACAAAACACCATTGATCCCCGATACGACCACAGTCGAGGTGACCGCCGACAATATGGCATACGTGCCGCCGATGGGGCCTGTGCTGTAGACTTCCGGGAAAAGAATGAAGTTAAAGGGGAACTGGTCAAGGACAGGATACAAGGTAAAACGGGTGTATCCGAAATAATTGAGGGGGACAAAGATAATGGTACCGAGGAGTGCCACGATAACCGACCAGTCCGCAAGAGGGCGCAGGTAACCCTTCGTCCGGGACAGTCCTTTGCGGAAGGATGCGGGCTTGCCATCTTCTCCCGACGATATACTCAGGAGCAGGCCTGCCAGCAGGACGGTAAGGCAAAATACCCATACAAGGTCGATAGCAAACGCCAGGACAAGCCATCTCGGAAAATCAATTGCATAGTACGGATAGGTACCAAGTAGATGGAGCCCGTACTGGGTGATGAACATGAAAGCCATTCCGCAACCGGTAAGCAACGAGAACCAGAGCAGCGGTTTATTCCTGATCAGGATTTTTATGCTCCCCGAGGTTAGTTTGATCCCCCGGTCAATCCGGCCCGATCCCCGGCTCCGCCATCCGGCTCCAAAGGATGCAGGGAAACCGGCAGTGTTGTGAGTATCGTCGATGCGGTGCTCATGGACGGTGCGTTCGGGCACCAGCCAAGGTGTCGGTTTATGGTTTCAACGACATACATGATCAGGACTCCCGTGCCAATGACAGCATCAGGCCATCAGATAGCAGATGACGTTTTGTCTGTGACTCCCATAACCATGTCACCAGGAGAACCCACCAGAATAAAATGAAAATCAATTCCCCGGTAATCGAATTTAACATTGGCATATTGACGCCGGGAATGACTCCAATGGAAATCAACATCGGAATCATACCCACTATCAGGATAATTGTTATGGTGGTTTTATCATAGAGAGTCACGACAAAAACTGCTCCGTTCTCCCGTACTTCGTTCATCGTCTTCCAGAACCGGACCCCTTGCAACATCGAGAGTAGCGATCCTGCCACGATACCGGTGAAGAACATCGAGGCGTTAATACCGCCCATGAACACAGATAGCAGAACTCCCACTACTGAAAAGTAAAGGGCCAACAACACGGTCTGATTCCGGAACAGTCCCAGCCAGTTCATTGCATGGGCTTTGAACGATCCGCTTGCTGATGGGAAGACTGCTTCATCGTCAGACCGTGCTGCTACTTTCTGTATTCGTGCCTGTCCCTTCGGGCACCAGCCCATCCACTGGTGAATAACTTCAGAAACACGTGTCGTCATACCATCGCCTTCACTTTCATAAACAGCTCTTCTGCCATTTTTGTTGGGTCTGCGGTCTTTTCGATCCTGATTTTAAGCTCGTTCGCGTAGTCCCAGAGAAGTTCGATACAGTCGGTATACCGCTGGCACGCGCCGCAGTCGCCGTCATGATCGTACCAGACCTGGACCCCGTGCTTTTCGGACACAAAGATGATTGCAGGTGTGGCAAACGGAATAGAGCGCCCGAGCAGGATCCCCCGCTCCGCGTTGATAGTATCGATCGCAATCTGGTTTGCCTGCGCCATCTCCCGGAGTGCCGATTCGATCTTCTCGTCCATGCCAAGCAGTGCCTTGGACACTGCCTGCCGGGAGATACCCAGCAGTTTGGCAATGATAATATTGGGAGTACCGCTGCGCCGCATCCTCCAGAATTCAAACTGCTTTTCGTTTATGGGCAGAACCATATGTCAACTTATGCAGGTTGACTATATATAAATTTCTTGAAAACAATAGATGCCCGGTAAAATAGCTGAAGACTGGGTGTGAACCCCCCTTTCATCCCGTTTTTTCCCGCACCTTCCCCTCAATTAAAACGTCCCAATAGCAAAACCAACAGCACATCAGCCCCAGTTTCCCGTTTCCTTAAAAGATTCGGTCACGACTAAGCCCTCATACGTCGTATAATAGTATGTCAAAGGGCCCTGCGACAAAAGGAAAAACAAAAAAAGAAGGAAACAACAATGGCAGATTTCGTACAGAGCAATGTAACCAAAACTGCGGTTCGCGAACTC
>PLLR01000051.1 GCA_003141335.1 Methanoregula sp.
CTCTGTGACACAAGCATACAGCAGCATGAAGCGGCATGAAATCGGCTCGAAGCCGTTTTCATAGTAAAAATGCTCCGGAGAGAAAATATGAAACTCCCTCCCCGGCCCCCCAATGATCATACAACCTTGCTTTTGTTCCAGTACTTGAAGCACTCAAACCAGATAATGCTCATAACCCCCGCTCCCGCACACATCACGAGTTCAAAGAGCGGCACGCTACCAAACCCGAACAGGTCCCGGAGTACCGGAATGTACAGGACAAGGAACAGGCAGACCAGGGTGCCGGAAAAGACCCAGAAGAGTGCGTTATTTTTCGTGCGCAAGCTGGTGAAAATGGTATCCGCCCATGACCGGTTCGTGAGGATCAGACTGAGGTTCGCAATAACGATCGTCGTGAATGCCAGGGTCCTGACTTCCGTTTCAGCAAATCCCCGTGCAAGTGCACTGGCATAGATTATCAGCACAACTCCCAGTACCACCACTCCCTGGAGAAGGCTGAGTGCGAGGTTGCTACGGGTGAAAAGCCCCTCATTTTTCTGCCGGGGGCGGCGCTTCATCACGTTGTGTTCTTCCTTTTCTGACTCAAAGACGATCGAGCATGCGGGATCAATGATGAGTTCGAGAAAAACAATATGCACCGGCAGCAGGATCAGGGGCAGGTTGAACAGGACGGGGATCAGCGACATGCCCGCGATTGGGACATGGATAGAGAAGATATATGCCATTGCTTTTTTTAAGTTATCAAAAATTCTCCTTCCCAGCCGCACTGCACAAACAATGGACGTGAAATTGTCATCCAGCAATACAAGGGATGAAGACTCCCGGGCAACATCCGTCCCCCGCCCACCCATGGCAATGCCGATATCTGCGGACTTCAGGGCCGGTGCATCATTCACCCCGTCGCCGGTCATGGCGACAACTTCCCCGTTTTCTTTTAACGCATTGACAATCCTGAGTTTCTGTTCCGGGACAACCCGGGCAAAAATGGTGACCGATCCGATGCTGTGACTGAGCTCCTCCGCGCTCATTGCCTCAAGCTCAGCGCCCGTGATGCACTGATCAGCATTGGCAAGACCGATCTGGCGGGCAATATTCCGGGCAGTAAGGGGATAATCCCCGGTGATCATAATGATCCGCATCCCCGCAGAATAACATTCACTCACTGCTTCTGCCACCCCGGGACGGACCGGGTCAGCAAACCCGACAAGCCCTAAAAATTCAAAAGAAAAATCGTGTTGCTCTTGTGGGAGGTCAGTACTCTTAAACGAAGCTTTTGCCACCCCCAGCACCCGAAGCCCTTCTGCTGCCATCACATCGACGTGAACCGCGAGATCCTGCAGCATCTGCGGATCGAAGTGACACAGGTCGGCTATAGCCTCCGGCGCTCCTTTTGCTGCAATAACGTAATCACTGCCACTGGGGGATCGCCAGACATTTGACATGGCGAGGAGATCGGGAAGGAGCGGGTATTCCTGCACCAGCTCCCAGTTGGTATGAATATGCTCGGTTGTTCCAAAATCCCCGTGGCCCAGCTGGAGCAGGGCTTTTTCCATGGGATCGAACGGGTCTTTTTTACTGGCAAGGATGCTGAACTCAGCCACGTTATGGCAGACTTCAGCAACATTATTTGTTCCCGTGGAATCGTGGTCGCACATCTCTCCATGGGAAAAAAATTTCTTAACAGACATACGATTCTGGGTGAGAGTACCGGTCTTATCCACGCAGAGAACTGTTGCAGAACCCAGGGTTTCTATGGCCGGAACCTGGCGGGTGAGCACATTTTTCCGGGAGATCCTCCATGCGCCAAATGCGAGAAATACCGTCAGGATAACCGGGAACTCTTCGGGCAGGATTGCCATGGCAAGGGTAATGCCTGCAAGAAATCCCTCGATCCAGTTGGACCGGGTGATACCGTACACGATAACAATGATGGCACACAGGGTAATTCCAACAACGGCAATTGTCTTAACGATCTTTGCGATCTCTCCTTTCAGCCGGGTCTCACCCCGCTCTACGGTCTGCAGGACGACCCCGATCTTTCCCATCTCGGTTCCTGAACCTGTTGACCTGACCTCCACCAGTCCCTGCCCCCGGACGACCAGTGTCCCGGAAAAAACTGACGGCTGGTCATCCCCGCCGGGGCGTTGAACTGCCATTCCCTCTTTTAAGGATCTTTTCCGGACAGGAACAGATTCCCCGGTCAAGAGTGACTCGTCGACCGATACGTTGTTGGACGAGAGCAGGATACCATCCGCAGGCACGCGATCACCCTCGACAAGAATGAGCATGTCACCCATGACAACTTCACGTCCCGGAATCCGTTTGTGTTCGCCATCACGAATCACCAGTGCACGGGGACTGGAAAGATTCCTGAGGGCTTCCAGTGCCCGTTCGGTCTTCTGCTCCTGGTACACCGTGATACCGATGATAACGACGACAAAACTCATCAGCATCACCCCTTCGGAGAAGTCACCGAGTATAAAATAGAGCAGGCCGCTTGCAACGAGAAGAAGGAACATCGGTTCGTGGATGACTTCAAAGACAATCCAGAAAAAGCCGCGTTTTTTTGATTCGGGGAGTTCGTTGTATCCTTCAACTTTGAGCTTATCAGCTGCTTCCCCGCTGGAAAGACCTTTGACAGAATCGATATTAAGCAGCGTCATTATCGCTTACCACGATATTCCTTACTGAAGCCGGCAGGATACTGTGGTGGTAGCAGATCCGGCATTGAATGCCCGTCGGGGAAAGACTCCCCTTCAGGATGGATGCACTGTACGCGATCAGGAATGCCCGTCAGACATATCATCATTAACCTGAATAGTTACAATCGTTAAGATATAGGGTTTTTGATAAAATATGAGTAATTCCCCGATAAAATCTACCGGGTACATACGATTTTTCAATCGTTTGCCTGCCAGTGCTTTGAGACAACTAAAATGGGGCTCTGTAGAGAACCTGATTTTGTTCATCTTTTCGTTGACTTAAAAAAATACGAAGGTGACCTCCTCTCTCCCCCTGATGAGGAGGCAGCATGCGGGGTGCATCCCCTTGACCCGCTTTTAGCAATCTGGTTAACCTTATGAGAGGTAATCGCAATGTGGGTGGATGCCCGAGCGGCGGGGGCGGAGGTGAAACTAAAAGCCCCCAAGAGCGTTATGATTTAATTTTTCTGAGCATTTCTACAGAGCCTAAAATTGTAAATATCTTATCAGTAAGGTATGCAAACGGATTATCGTTATAAGCAATTTACTTGTGAGTTTCCCACACCTTATGGGGTCGCGGCGACGCCTCGTTTTGTTCGCCGCCGGGCAGGAAGGGTTAACAGATCGCTTTTATAGTTCATGGAATGTTGAGATGGCGCTGTCTGATCCATTAAATTACCCCTATTCTAAACCGACTGAACTTCCACGAGGTGCCCCGTTGGGTGCGGCGGCATTTATCGTGCGGGAGGGTGAGGGCATCAGCGACCATCAATGAAATCCTGGTTGGATCCGGATTACCCGCTCATTTTGATGAAGGACCAAAAAATATGTAATTGGTCGCCCATATTTCCTACGGTAAAAAGTATCACGATGCGGTTTTTACCAGGGAACAATTAAAAAATTTTCGCTCCCGGATCCGGTATTCTTTGCTCACGCTATCATATAGGTAAAAAAGTAAAACGCGATCATGGGAATAAACAGCGCAAGGTATACCGCCCTGTTCCATTTCCAGACTGCCCCGCCGTCCATCGTTTCAATAGGCATCAGGCTGTAGACTGCGGTGATGAGGTTGATAGAAAAACCCACTCCGCCGGCAACAGCAAAAAGTCCCCCCAGCGGGATAAGGGCTAAGAACAGGACCATAAGAACGATACTGACACAGGGCCCGGCCACCATCTCAATACCCAGTTCGCGGGGTTCCTCCTCTCCCTGCCGCTTTACCAGGTTCCGGTATGACTGGGCAAATGCATTCCCGTACAGCCATGCGGTGAGGAACATGATGACCGTTCCCAACCCCCAGAACCGGGTGTCGGCATCATGCCCGTGTCGTGTTGCGAAGTACCGGTGGGCAAAATCGTGAAGCACAACAGAGATCGCTCCCACAAGAATATAGATAAGCACGGTTTGCAGGGTAAGTTCGGCACGATCCGCAAGGATAAAAGCGAGGGCAACCATGATCACGGCCACTTCAATGACGAGAACTTCGACCGGTGAGAACCCGAAGAAATGCTGCTCCTGCTTTCGCACGGCAATACCCCGTCTCTCGATCTCTTTGGCACTCAACTCTTCTACGGCATGACCGCCGGCAAGATCGATGAAGAATTTAAGAACCTTCGATCCAACCTGGGAGAGCATGCCGATATTGCTGATCATGAGATTGATGAGCACGACGGCAAAACTTGTCAGGACGGCAGCGAGTGCCATGAACTGCGGGGGGATAAACCCACGTGTCGGGAGGTTCTTTTCCGTTGTCCCTCTCGCTTCACGGATCAGGTCGATGACGCCTTCGGGCTTGTCCTCTGCAGCGGGGGGTGTCACAATTTCCGGTTGGTCCGGTGTGGTGGGGGATACGGGGTTACCGACAGTGATATGGTCTGGCCGGGTGAGCGAATCGCTGCCAAATGCATTGGCAATATGCAGGCTTGTGGTATAATACCCCTCTTTTGTATAGGTATGCACAGGATCTTTTTCTGTGCTCGTTGTCCCATCACCAAAATCCCATAACCATGCAAGGGGACGGCCGGCGGAGAAGTCACGGAACCGGACGGTGAGCGGTGGATCTCCCTGTCGTGTTTCAGCAATGAATTCGGCATCCGGAACAACACCGGCGTTGATGAGGGCGGATTTGGTGATCTGCTCACTGCCAAATTCATTCGTGACGGATAGCGTGACCGTATATATTCCCGGTTTTGTGTAGGTATGTGCCGGGTTCTGCAC
>PLLR01000050.1:0-9666 GCA_003141335.1 Methanoregula sp.
GTTGGCGGATGGAGGGTGCCGCAAAAAACAGTGTTCTTTCTCATCGCACCATCGCTTTTTTAAAAGTCCGTATTTTAAAAAAAAGGTCCGGTCGTAACAGAGACGATTGTCTGTCGATTTTATTAAAATCATTTCAAAAATTTTATCCGTCAAAAAATTAGATTCAAAGAATATGAAATTAACAGGAGGTCTGCTCTTCTTCTTTGTTGTAATGGTTGTGTGCATCTCTCCGGTTTATGCAATTCAGCAGGATGGGGTCTTAAAGTATGATGCGGCTGACTCAGGCCAGATTACCGGAACATACGGAATGAACCCCTGGGGTCATGCAGTATTATTCAAAAACAAGGATACGATTACGGTCACCGGCATACAGCTCTATGGCTGTCAATTTGGGACGGGAAATAAAAAGGTAACCGTTGAAATCTGGGATAAAGATTTAAAATTGCTCTACCAGGACAAAATCCCCTATTCCCAGATTTCCATGGGAATGATGGATGTAAGTCAGACTGGTTGTGCTGGAGTCGGATCATTGGCAGATATTCCACTTCCCAATCATGTTGTTACCGGTGATTTTTATGTTGTGGTCTTTACCTATTCACCCAAACCCACTCCCACGTCTCAGGGTATGAACATTGGATTCACAACGACGAGCACTACCGGTACTTCCCATACGGTGCTGTCAAATCCGAACAAGATTGATGACCTGACCATTCAAGGGAAGTACAATCAATTGGCTATCGACTGGATAATCCGGGTCTATTATACGAATCCCCCAAAAACCACGATTAGCACTCCTGTCCCGAGCCTGACTCAACAAAGCGGGCAGACTATCACAACGACTATTCCTTTGGTAACCTCACCAACAATGGATCAAATATCAGCAACCCCGTTTGTAAAGGCTGAAAGCACGAAAGCAAATATCAGCGTCAGCCTTGTTGTGATCGGTGTAATTATCAGTATGCTTCTCTGGAAGAGGCCTTATTAGAAAATTCACAAAAAATCGGTTAGAGGGGCAACCCGGCCCCCACGTTTTTTTAAACCGCCGGGTAGTTTCCGTGCGCAATAGTGACGTTGCCACTCTCTAAAACAACCCTGCCTCTTCCCCCTTCCCCAGCAAATCATTCACGAACCTGCCCCTCCTGTTCCCTCTCGCTACAAGCCTGCAATGATGTATTTATGCTCATGAAGGACATACATATCAGGAGTCAGAATTAACTAAAAATCAATACAGGGAGAGGCGGATTTTGGCAGATACGATGCAACAGATGGACCAGCGTGAACTGATGACACTCCAGCATTACATGAAAGAATACGGGCAGCAGGCCGAAATTTTTGTCGGCCAGCTGGAAATGCTGGAGAACGGAAGGATGGAGGCACACGCTGCTATTGAAGCACTTGAAGCCATGCTTGTTACCGATGATGGGATTGTTCTCCTCCAGATAGGCGGGGGAGCAAGTGTCAGGGCAAAGGTTCTCGAACCCGATAAAATTCTCATAAGTATAGGTGCCGAAGTTGTTGTCGAGCGTTCGAACAAAGATGCCATCGAATATTTAAAAGAACGCCTCATAGAGATGGAAGCCTCGCAAAAGAAGGTTGCCGATACGCTCAACCATCTGCGGTCCCAGATGAATGAGATAAATAAAAGACTTGAGAGCGGGTACCAGCAATCAGCAGCAGCCGAACAGGATCAGGATTAACGGGGCTTTTTTTCGCATGTTTGGAGGACTCAGAGAAAAGCTGCAGGCGGCCAGAAACCGGCTGGGAAGCAGTATTCAGGGAGTTATAGTCACTCAGGCGCCTCCTGTACCGGAAACCCACAAGGGTGAACCATCTGCATCCACAGCCTCACAAAAAACAATTTCTTCTGCAGCTCCGTCATTTGTTGACAAGGTTAAAATCTTAATCATCGATCGGGAACTGATCGTTTCTGAAAAAGACCTGTCAGATGCACTCTCTGAACTCGAAATGACGCTGTTAGAGAGCGATGTGGCGCTACCGGTCAGCGATGCGATCATCGCCCGTGTCCGGACGGGCCTTGTCGGAAAGCACCGGAAGATCGGCGCATCTGTTGACGCACTTGTTGTCGGAGCATTAAAGAGTGCATTACTCGATGTCCTCGGTAACGGTTTTGACCTGGTAAACTATATTAAAACCCACAACCGTCCGGTAAAGATCCTTTTCACGGGTGTCAACGGGACAGGCAAGACCACAACCGTTGCAAAAATCGGTGCATACTTAAAAAAACAGGGATATACGGTTGTAATCGGCGCTGGAGACACCTACCGGGCCGGTGCAATTGAGCAGATCGGCGTGCATGCCGGGCGCATCGGAATAAAAATTATCCAGCACCAGGAAGGAGCCGATCCTTCCGCGGTGCTCTTTGATGCGGTCCAGTATGCGGTCTCGCACAAGATCGATGTGGTGCTTGCCGACACTGCGGGAAGATTTCATACCAAATCCAACCTCATGAGCCAGCTTGAAAAGATCAGGCGCGTGATGAAACCCGACCTTGTGGTCTATGTAGATGAGGCAGTGGCTGGCAACGATGCAATAGTGCGGGCTGCGGAGTTTGACAGGACGGTGGGTGCAGATGCAGTAGTTCTCACCAAAGCGGATATGGATTCCCGTGGTGGCGCGGCTATTTCAATCGCACACACCATTGGAAAACCTCTCATGTTCCTTGGCACCGGCCAGGGATATGAAGATCTCATGCCATTTGATCCTGTGAAGGTTGTAGAGGAACTCCTGGGAAGTGATACCTGATGCTTGACACCCTTTCAACCTCGCTTAAGGACGCATTAAAGAAACTTGCTGGAAAAACGGTGATTGATCGTGCAGCAGTTGACGAGCTGGTTAAAGATCTTCAGCGGGCACTGATATCCTCTGACGTAAACGTAAAGCTCGTCATGGAACTCAGCAAAGCGATTCGCACCCGATCTCTTGACGAACAACTGCCCAAGGGAACCAACGTCCGGGAGCATGTACTGCGGATCGTCTACCAGGAGCTTGTCCGGCTCGTCTGGGCGTCTACGGATGTAAAACTTGAACCCCAGACAATCCTCATGGCGGGGTTGCAGGGCAGCGGTAAAACCACAACGACAGCAAAACTCGCCCGCTACTTCCAGAAGAAGGGGATGAAAGTCGGGGTAATCTGTGCCGACACATTCCGCCCGGGCGCGTATGACCAGATCTCAACGCTCTGTGCAAAGATCAATGTGCCCTGCTTTGGCAACCCGCTGGAAAAAGATGCCCTTAAACTGACCCGTGAAGGGCTCGAACGCTTAAAAGATCTTGAACTGGTCATTGTTGATACCCAGGGAAGACATGCACTCGAGACAGACCTCATCAGGGAGATTATCGAGATTAATGTTATTACTAAGGCGACCCACCGCTGGCTCATTATCGACGCTGCGCTTGGACAGCAGGCAAGCGAACAGGCACGGCGGTTCCATGAAGCGATCGATATCGATGGTGTAATCATCACCAAGATGGACGGTACCGCAAAAGGTGGCGGTGCCCTGTCAGCTGTTGCCGAGACGAAAAGTGGTATTGTTTTTATCGGCAGCGGAGAGACTATCGAGGATCTCGAGCGTTTCAATCCTGATGGTTTCATCTCCCGTCTGCTTGGAATGGGTGATTTAAAGGCACTGCTTGAGCGGGCGGAAGAAGCCATCAAAGCTGATGAGGTTGACGTCAATGCGATGATGAAAGGGAAGTTTACCCTCCGTGACATGTACAAACAACTCGAGGCGCTCAATAAGATGGGACCTCTCAAGCAGATCATGGGAATGCTCCCGATGGGCAACATGGAACTTCCCGAAGGGGTTTATGATGTGACGAGCACCAAGATGGTGCGGTACCGGATTATTATGGACTCGATGACTGCAGGGGAACTCGATGACCCGGCACTGATCAGCAGTTCCCGCATGCAGCGGATTGCCCGTGGTGCCGGTTCTACGCCGGAGGAGGTGCGGGAACTCCTCAAGTACTTCAAAATGATGCAGCGCACCCTGAAAGGGTTGCGGGGTGGCGGCGGAGGAAAATTCAACATGCAGCGCCTGATGAAACGCTTCTCGGGAATGCAGTGAGATGATCTCGTTTGCTATTGTCGGGCACCTTGCCCGGACTGACGGGGGATTTTCCCTCAATGATTTACCGGGTAGCGGCGGACGAATGGATGTTCTCTGCCGGTGCGTGAACACATCACTCTTCCTGTCGCACGATGTGCGCCGTGATGTGGATTGTTATCTGGTACTCTGCGGAGAACCGGCAGCACCAAAAACAGTCAGGTTTTCCGGAAATGCAGTACGTTCACTATCTCCTGATGAACGGAGTGCCGGAGCCCTTATCAAAAAAGCGCTGGACATACCTACAGGAAGTGAGTTTCGTGAAGCAGCACCGGGAGTATCTGTGCGCAAAGGCGGGCTTTTACGCCTTATGGCAGAACATACATTTGCCGTGCTGGACGAGACGGGAAGCGATGTGAGAACTGCAGAGACGATCCCGGATGCATTCATTCTCTCCGATCACCTGAATTTCACTGATGACGAGGAATCGCTGGTTACAATGTGCCCCCGGTATTCTGTCGGGCCAACATGCCTGCATGCCGATCATACGATAACGGTAGTGCTCAATGAACTGGACCGGAGGAGGTGCGGATGGAAATCAACGAACAGGTAAAATTAATACTCGCCTACGGGGAATGTTGCGATCACTGTCTCGGGCGGTTCTTTGGTAAGCGCTCACACGGGCTCTCCAACGATGAACGCGGGCGGAGCCTCACTATTGCACTGGCTATTGTTGAGAACCATCCCTATACAAAATTTACCGGCACCTGCTGGGTCTGCGGCAATTTTTTCAAAGCCGTTCCGGAATGGGCGGATCGCGTTGTAGCAGCAGTCCAGGGAATCGAATTCTCAACATTTCTGATTGGCTGCCGGGTTCCACCGCTCATTGCCGAGAATGAGGAGATGGTCTGGAGTGATCTCTCGCTTGCCGAACCAGAACCGTTCAAGTCGGAGGTGAACCGTGAAGTCGGCAAAGCGGTAGCTCTACGCACAGGAAAGATGGTGGATTTCAAGAGATCCGACATTGTCGTCATTCTCGATCCATCATCAGGCTCGACCGAAGTGCAGATCAATTCTGTCTTTTTCTACGGGAGATACCAGAAGTTTGAGCGCGGTATCCCGCAGACGCACTGGGATTGTCGTACATGCAAGGGTGCCGGCTGCGAAAAGTGCAATTTTACCGGTGCACAATACCTGGACTCTGTGGAGGAACTTATCGGCAGGCCGGTCATTTCCGCGTTCGATGCACAAAACGCGGTTCTTCATGGAGCAGGAAGGGAAGATATTGACGCACGGATGATTGGCACGGGCAGACCGTTCATTCTTGAAGTAGTGGAACCCAGGAAACGTTCTCTTGATCTTGCCGAACTGGAAAAGGAGATCAACCGGACTGCAGAAGGGCGGGTTTGCGTTTCGATCAAACGCTGGAGCGACCGGGCGGAAGTGGAAACCCTTAAATCAAACAAAGCGCATAAAAAATACAGGATCCTGGTCGAGGTTGACGGTGGATTATCAGCGGATGAGTTCGCAAAAGCCTTAAAAACCTTGCAGGGCGTCACAATACACCAGCGCACCCCCAAAAGGGTCGCTCACCGGAGAGCAGACAAGATCCGTGAGCGAATCGTCCTCAATATTGAGTATGCAGGGGAAGAAGACGGCAAATTTGTTGTCGAAATTCTTGGTGAAGCCGGACTCTACATCAAAGAACTCATATCCGGGGACGGAGGAAGAACCCGTCCGAGTCTAGCCGAGATCCTGAATAGATCGGCGCACGTATTCAGCCTCGATGTCGTGCAGGTAGATGGAGCAAAGGAGGGAGATTAGATAATGGCACATCACAATGGACCAAGAAAGAAAACACGGTATAAATTCAAGAAGGATTTAAGAGAGCGCGGGCTTCCGCCGGTGACCTGCGTCATCCAGAAATTTGAGATCGGTGACAGGGTGCACATTGTCTGTAACCCCAGCGTCCATAAGGGGATGCCCCACCGCCGCTTCCACGGGTTAACCGGAACCGTCCTCGGCAAGCGCGGGCGTGCGTGGATGCTCACCATCCGTGACGGCAATGCAGATAAAATCGTCATTGCGCGACCACAACATCTAAAAGCACAAAAGTAAAGTCTCTGTCAGGTGATTGGCGTGAAAGTGAAGGGTATCATTAGCGAAGAGAGGGTAACGCTCCCCGTGATGCGCGGAGTCCTGTTGGGGGTGGAATCGGAACGTATTGCAGCAGAAAAAGAGATGTCCTACGAGTTCCGGCGCAGTATCGAGCATGCCAATAAACTTGCAAAGACTTCTCCTGAAAAAGCAAATGCATTAGTGGCCGAACTTTTAAAAATGGAGAAGATGAAGCCTGAGATCGCCTTCAGGGTCGCAAACATCATGCCAAAGACCCGTGATGAAGTGCGGGCGATCTTTGCAAAAGAGCGGTACACGCTCTCTCCCGAAGAACTCGATAAAATTATTGAACAGGTGATGGCACACTTCTGAGGTGTGGCATATGAAGGCGGAAAAAAAAGAGATCAATGCGATTGTACTCGATGTGCTCCTCAAAGGACATCCCGAAGATCCCCGTCCTCCATTTAAAAGAGAACCTCTTGTTCAGGCAATGGGTCTCGAACAGTTCAAGCTTCTCGAGCTTGTCCCCAAGATTACCACATCTATAGATCTCTATGAACAGGTCTATATCGGGGACGGAGAGCGGGACAAGATTGAGCGGGTGAAGCGCCGGATCGGGTACAATGATCTGACACATACTGCCCGTGGGGAACTCCCCTTTATTATTGAGAAGGTGATAAAAAACCGTGAACAGGACTTCGTTGCCTTCTTCAACAAGGCAATCTCGATAACCCCAAAACTCCACATGCTCCACCTTCTCCCGGGCATTGGCAAGAAGCTGATGTGGGAGATCTTAGAAGAGCGCAATAAAAAGCCGTTTGCGACCTTAGCGGATATATCGGCCCGGATTAAATCGATCCCGCACCCGGAGAAGATGATCCAGTTGCGGATCCTGGAAGAACTCGAAGACCCTGACGTTAAGTATCACGTATTCACGTCAAGATGAAAGCCCACCACGACCAGCATTTCCTTATTGATCCGCATGCTACTCAACGCATTGCAGACCTTGCAGAAGTAAAGGGTAAGCGCGTTTTAGAGATTGGGCCGGGTAACGGTGCTCTCACCAGCGCCCTGCTCCAACGGGGCGCGATTGTGTACGCAGTCGAACTTGACGGGCGTCTCTGCGAGGGACTCCATACTATTTTCTCTGAAGAGATTGCGCAGGGGCAACTCACCGTACAGCAGGGTGATGCGACACGATGCGATCTTCCTCCTTTTGAGATGGTTGTATCAAATCTCCCGTATTCCGCTTCGTCCAAGATTACCTTCCGGCTTCTGAAAATCGGATTTGAAGAAGCGGTGCTGATGTACCAGAGCGAGTTTGCGGATCGGATGGTTGCACCAGCCGGAACCAAGAATTGTGGGCGGCTCTCGATTATGGTCCAGACCTATGCCGTTGTGCAACAGTGCTTTAAACTCCCTCCCAATTGTTTCTCGCCAAAACCCCAGGTTCATTCAACCGTTGTGAAGATATTTCCCCGACAGCACCCCCTCTTTCCCATCAATGACCGGGACCGGTATGCTGATGTGGTCCGGGCGCTTTTTTCACACCGTCGAAAAACTGTTCGCAACTGCCTGAAAGGTTCCGGTGGCATGCTCGATCCCGAGTGGGTAAGACGGATGATCGTCACGTTGCCGGAGGAGATCCTCAAGAGCAGGCCTGAGGAATTGTATTTGGAAGATTTCGCAACGATCAGCAATGTGGCTTAACCGGCCCCTGTCCTTTTAAAAAACCTGTTTTTCCCGTAACCCTGCATCAGGAAAAATGAATTCAATCAGAACTCCCGCATAATCCTGATCGCACAGAACTCCCCGCACATGGTGCACTCCGCATCGCCGTCAGATAACTCCCGTGCCCGTTGTGGATCCATGGAGCAGCTGATCTGCCCTTCCCGGTCAAGGGCTGCCCGCAGCTGTGCTACCTTTGTGTCCTCCGCTTCCCTGCCATACTTCACCGTGTCCCCAATGTGCGCTGCGATCCTGAATGCAATCAACCCTTCTTTTACTGCATCCGGGCCGGGAAGGCCCAGGTGTTCGGCGGGAGTGATGTAGCACAGGTAATCTGCCCCGGCGGCACTTGCAGCACTGGCCCCCACAGCTCCTGCAATATGATCGTAGCCAACCGCAACATCCGTGGGCAGCGGGCCGGCAACAAAGAGCGGGAATGGTGACTGTTTCTTGTAGTACTTCACCATGGGTGCGATACGATCGCTGCGGATATGACCCCCGGCTCCTTCAATGATCACCTGCACACCTGCTGAACGGGCCTGGTGTGCGAGCCGCACATTCTGCCGGATCTCGGCCAGCTGCATACGATCACGGCAATCATGGATGCACCCGCTCCGGGCGGTATTGCCCAGCGAGAGTACGATGTCATGCCGCCGGCAGATGGAGAGCACATCATCGAAATGCTCGACAAACGGGTTTTCGCACTGGTTCATGAGCATGAACGCGCTGGTAATCGAGCCGCCTTTGGATACTATCCCAAGGAGCCGTTTTTTCCTGTGGAACTCACCGAGCATCTCATGGTTCACACCATGGATGACCATCGAGCTGATGCCCTGCTCTGCCTGCATCCTGAGCGTGGCCATGATGTCGTCAGCAGTCATCTTCTTAAGACCATGCTCTGCCACTGCCTGGTACACAGGAACGGTGGTGACCGGGAGTGTGGTGTGGGAAAAAATCTCCTTTCTTATAGCGTTAATGTCCCCACCCATTGAGAGATCGCTGATGGTGTCAGCACCGAATGTCTCGGCGATTCTGGCCTTTTGAATTTCTTCATCGACACATACCTTGGTAGAGGATGTGCCGAGATTGACATTGACTTTCGTGTAAAGGCCTTTTCCTATCCCGGTATAGTGCTTCCTTCGCTGCATGATCACAGCGCTTCCTGCAGCTATTCTTTCACAGAGTTCATGAGGATCTATGCCCTCTGACCGGGCGATGTCCTGCATCTGCGGTGTGATCGTTCCTCTCTGTGCCTGCTCCACTTGTGTGTGCATATGTCTTTTTCGTTCGCTGACGGCTCCCAATAGTCATGGGTGCTTTTTTTTATAATAGTGATGACAATTCAATGCATAAACTGCCGGTGAGTTTATGCTATGGGGAATGTCAATTCAGGGATCTCATAAGATTTGAAGGCAGAACACCTATCATATCATCAGAGTTATTTCATGCCTCACGATCCGTCCCAGGTCTACCTGCCCGAAGCCGATACACATCTTTTACTTGATGCAGCCCGGGCGGAGGTTAAACCTGGTGATCGTGTTCTTGAAATCGGTACCGGTTCCGGGCTTATCGCTGCTGAGCTCGCAAGGGTTACTGGGGTGGTCGCGACCGATATCAACCCGCACGCGGCACTCTGTGCCCGGGAAAAAGGTGTTGAGGTAGTACAGAGCGATCTTTTTTGTGGTATCCGGAGCTCATTCGATGTTATCCTGTTCAATCCCCCCTACCTTCCCACGCAACCGGAGGAGAGGAT
>PLLR01000050.1:9767-19698 GCA_003141335.1 Methanoregula sp.
GATGTGATTTTTACAATGGTAATAAACCTAAGAGATCGGTAAAAATCTGTCAGAGTCCTTCGTGTTCCATGATAGTGTCACGGGTTATATTATCAACCGCTTCCTCATCAGGTTGATCGCAACAATACAGAAGATTGCCGTTACCATAATAATCCATACGAGATGGAGTATCAGCACCCCTGTGATAGCGGGTAGTGTGAGCATCCGCATAATAGCGACAAGATGGGTAAGCGGGAGCAGGGCAAGTGCGATATACTGGAAGAGAACCGGGAGCAGGGTGATCGGGAAGAACGTGCCTGAGAAGAGTGCCATGGGTGTGATGAGAAGGAACGAGGGATAGTTCAGTGTATCGATGCTGGGCGTGATAGCAGTAAAACACATCGCGATACCGGCAAACATGAGCCCGCCCAGAAACGCGAGCGGGATAGCAAGCAGCGATGTGGGAAATGAGATAACGCCAAACGCAGCAAGCACGGGAAGCATGATGATTACATACAACACGCTCCGGGTTGCCCCCCAGAGAATTTCTCCTGCAATCACATCCTCGATCGAGAGCGGGGTTGCGATCATCGCATCAAAACTTTTCTGGTAATACATCCTGACATAGGACCCGTACGTGCACTCGAAGAATGCCGTGTTCATGACCGAGATGGCAAGGATTGCTGGTGCGATAAAATTTACATACGGGATGCCGTCGATCTCTTTCACATAGGTACCGATTCCCATGCCGATGGCGAACAGGTACAGGAACGCCTCGATCAACGGGGGGAAAAAGTTTACCTTCCATGTCCTGAAAAAGACCACGAGGTTCCGGTGCCAGACCTTCCATGCACGCCTCGAAATACGGGGTATTGACCAGAAGTGGTACATGCTCACTCCTTCAGCTTCCTGCCGGTCAGTTTCAGGAACACGTCTTCGAGTGTTGCAGGGCGGGTCAGCACTTTGTGAGGAGAGCAGTGATCGAACAGGGTGCGGACGATTTCGCGGGACGATCCGGTTGCAATCTGCACGGTATCACCGATCACTTCAAAGGGGATGTTTTTTCCCACAAGACAGGAAAGCACTTCTTCTGTCTTCTCTGCTTCCACTATTTCTTTGCCGACATACTGCTTCACAAGGTCTGCTGGTGAGCCTTCAACAAGGATTTTACCGTTATCCATGATGACGAGCCGGTCGCAGAGTCGTGCAGCTTCATCAAGGTAGTGTGTAGTGAGTACGATCGTATTACCCTGTGCCTGAAGCATTTTCAGTCTCTCCCAGATCAGATGTCGTGCCTGCGGGTCAAGCCCGATTGTAGGCTCGTCAAGGATGAGCAGATCCGGGTTGTTGACGAGGGCACGGGCAAGGATTAACCGCCGTTTCATTCCCCCGGAGAGTTTCTCTACGGTAACATCCCTTTTTTCCTGTAACTGGACAAACTCCAAAAGTTCCTCAGCTTTCTGGTGGGCAATATCGGGTGGAATATCAAAGTATCGCGCGTAGGTGAACAGGTTACCATAGCAGGTAAAGTCAGGATCGAGATTTGTTTCCTGCGGGACAACACCGAGCCGTTGTTTGATCTCTGCCGGATAGAGATCCGGGTCCCTGCCAAAGACCCGCACTGCTCCCGATGTCCTGGGTGAGACGCACGCGATTATTTTCATAGTCGAGGTCTTGCCAGCACCGTTCGGGCCCAGAAACCCGAACACTTCCCCTTCTTTTACCGCAAAATTGATGCCGTCTACAGCAATGACATCGCCAAAGATTTTTTTCAGGTCCTGCGCCTCAATGATATCAGAAATTGGTTCACCACCGGTAAACCAGTGGTTTGGCATATATCCATAAAAATCCACTCGCTGTAATAACAGTAAATGGCGTCGAAGTGAAAAGTTTCAGGTATTCAAGGAGCATTGGCCTACCCGTCATACTGGTGTTCAACAAGGCATGAGCAGAGCAATAATTGCAAGCTGACCGATCCTGATGCAGATATATTGTATCAGGTTTTTACCGAAGTTTCCGGATAGCTGCCTCCGCCGCTTCCCTGACATCAGAGCAGGGGTCATTCCTGAGAATTTTTAGTGGTCCGATCGCCCGGCGATCGCCCAGTTTCCCCAGTACTTCCGCAGCGCCTATCCGGATGATTATTTCCTTGTCGTGAAGGCACCTGATGAGCGGATCGACGGCATCCCGGTCTTTTATCTTTCCGATTGCAGCAATGGTGGCTGCACGAACTATCGGGTCTGTGTCATCCAGGGATGCGATTAATGCTGCAACGGCCGAGGAATCCCCCAGTCTCCCCAATGCCTGTACAACATCACTCCGTACACCATGATGGGTATCGGATAGTGCCTCAATAAGGTGTGGGATCGCTGACAGGTTAGCGGATTTGCCCAAATGTATTGCAGCTGCCCGTCGTTTTTTTATGGTTGGGTCGTGGAGTGCAGCAATCAGGTGTGAAATGTCGACCATAGTAAAAAGAAAAATCAATGCTCACACTCACCACCGGATTCATACGCGGCGATAACCTTCTGTGCGATTTCCGGAGAGAGGCGGTCATGGATAAGATGTACGAGCGCGTCGATATCCTCGACCGGGAGGCANNGAATGGAACATCTGTCCTGAGCCCGAACACGTGAGATCGCCGCATTCCGGTGCAAGTTTTTTTAAAATCGTAATATCCTTTTCGGAAAGTTCCCGTGGCATGGTATTTTTTGTCCCTTGTAAAATTATTTCACCGGCTTTGGAATAAACGTGCGTGAAGGACATCGTTCGCTGTCACGGTCAGGGGTTGTCTCACCATTGATGCGGCAGTCGCCCCGATCCTTAGTTTTTGGTGCATAACTTACACAGTCACCGCAGGTTGGCATACCTACCTCTCGGTTATTGGAGGACATAGTAGTTTTGTTCGTTAAAAAAGATAAAAATAATCAGAAGTATTTGCCGAGCCAGTTTTTAATGCCGGCAAGGATACCGCCAGAACCTGCGGACTTCTGGGACTTTTTACTTTGTGGGGGTGAGGGACGGGAAATTGTTCGCTTGGGTGCCGGGGATTCACGGACAGGAATATCCCGGATCATTCCCTGAGGTTCATTATCCATAGGCTCAAAACCCCACGCGAATCCGATCTTGTATGCATTCTCGTTCTGCCGGATCCAGTTGGACGCATTCATATAACCGCGGTCTTCTGCTTTTTTGATGGTATCCTGGTGGTCCTGGGTGAAATGAATCTCACGCTGGAGGGCGATTAACTCCTCGTATACCTTTCCGGGGACTTTGATCTTCTCCCTGCTCATAACTCCTCATATAGGCATATGCTGGGATACGATATTTAATGCTTCTCTAAAAATCGATAGAAATGCGGTTTAACTGGTATCCTGATTCGGGGAAAAAGTCAGAACACACCTTGCACTTCATTGGTACGTGCGCTGAACAATTCAACATTACCGGAAGGGTAAAAATGGCCAAAGTGATCTATGAAGGAGACGATTTCAAACGAATGCTGAGGAAGGATATGCTGAAACTGCAGCAGCTTGGCGATGCAAAAAAATTTGGGATCTTTGAAGTGGACCACAAGGAAGGAAAGATCAAGGTTGAAATTAAAAGAAGGGTGATGATATCGTCGTGAAGCGCTTTAGGGCGCTGATGGGTTACTGGCGGTGTTTCTCTGTGCTGATGGAATAAACTATGCAGCAATGTAAAAGAACCCCTGTTTTGAGAATGGGGGGATAGTCCTGTTTTTGTGCCCGGATACTATGACAACCAACAAATAAAGAAATGAAAAAGGGAGCTGTGAATCTCCCTTATCCTTGCCAAACCCTACTAAATTCTACCATGCCAACAGAGGGATTGGGCATATCTTGAGATGACGTCCCCATGCCACCACCTTTTCCCCCTATCCACTCTAAAGAGAACCATTAAGATAAAGTACAGCGATGAACCTCCTGGGTTCAAGCAATAATGGCTGATTTCAGGAAATAAGGGTTATGCTGGTTTTGAACCAAGAACGGTGCATATTGTCAAATCAGGAGCGAACCAACAGACCAACCGCCTGACACAAACACGGACATATCAAAACGTTGCACCTTGGTATTTTATCCAGCGATTTTCATGTTGTGGAAAATTTCAGGATCCTCATATTCTCCAAGCGGAATACCCCTCTTTTTCATCCAATACCTTCGACAATAATTCATGTACACTTCAACAAAATCAAGATCGCAAATTTTATCTTATCCACGATTAATTATAAAATTCATCAAATTTGGGTGAGTCGGATTGAGGGAGTTTCATTGAGGGTAAACATACATCTTCAGTTAGTAGCCATCGATCTCATGGCACCAGAAAAAATCCCAGGCATAGGGTACCTTATCAGGAACCATCACTGAATACCAGTTTGCGTTCAGTCACTTCTCGATCCGGAAAAATTATTATTCCGAGGTGCTGCCATGCTGCAAGTTCAGACTCCCATTCATTCAATAACCGACTTAAAACCCGGTGACCATGTCTGTTGTATCTATGATACTGACGAAGAGCACCAGAATATTATCACACCGTTTCTCCGCAAAGGTCTCGAACAGAACGAGAAAGTATACTATATTGTCGATGCCAGAGACCCTAAAACCGTTATCAACTATCTGAAAAATGATGGTGTTGACGTTAAACATTACCAGAAAAAAGGACAGTTCAACATCCTCTCAAGTACTAATACATATCTGAAAGGGGGAGTATTCGAGCCTGACGGGATGATGTCAATCCTTTCATATGAGACACAGAAAGCACTTGATGAAGGGTATACCGCACTCAGGGGGACTGGTGAGATGTCATGGGCGCTTCGTGGGTTGCCAGGGTCTGAACGGTTGATTGAGTATGAGGATAAGTTGGACACCTTTTCCATAGGGAGTAAATTTCTCGCTATTTGCCAGTACGACAGGCGTTGTTTTTCCAAGGAACTATTTCATGATATGCTCGTAATACACCCGTTCGCCATTATCGGAACCAGTGTCTATAATAACTTTTACTATGTTCCGCCAAAAGAGCGTGCGAAAGAAAACCAGTCGGGTAAAAAATCGAATTCCTGGATCTCAAATCTCATGGACTATAATAAGGCGGGGGAGTTATTGTGGGAGAACGAAGAACATTATCGAACTCTTACCGAGGCTACGCACGATGCGATCTACTCGATGACTCCGGACGGTGTGATGAAGTATGTGAATAGCCATGGATCTGCAATGATGGGACTAGCCCCCGAAAAAATTGGGGGGTTATCCTTCGAAAGTCTGTTTTCCCCAAGTATTGCAAAGGAATTCCGAAAAAATCTGGATATTGTTGTCTCATCAAAGAAGTATATTCGTACTGATTCAAAATTCAGGCACCTGAACCAGGATCAGATAAGCTGGATAGATACTCATTTTGTTCCTCAGTTTGGTTCTGATGGATCTGTTGTTCAGGTGCTGGGGATATCACGCAATATCACCGATCGAAAACAGGCGGAACTATTACTGAAACGGTCCAATGAAGAACTTGAATCGCAGGTCTGTTTACGTACGATTGAACTTGAACGCATCAATACCCTGCTCGAGAATGAGGTTATCCAGCGAACACGGGCGGAGGAAAGTGTACGGAAGTCTTTAAACGAGAGAGAGCTCCTGCTCAGTGAGATCCATCACCGGGTCAGGAACAATCTCCAGATTATTTTAAGTCTCATCAGCCTCAAGTCCCGGAATATCAAAGACCAGAAATTACTGGAAACAATGGGAGAGTTCCAGAACCGCATCATAGCGATGGCACATGTCCACGAGAGGATGTGCCGTGCCGAGGACATCTCCAGAATCGACCTGTCTGAAATCGTCACATTTCTGGGAACGAGCCTTTTCAAGTCCTATAAGGTCGNNCTCCATCAGGGACACGGGGATCGGGATACCAAAAGACATTGACTGGATGAGAAGTAAACAATCGCTTGGGCACCGGTTGGTGGTGAGCCTGGTGGAACAGTTGAATGGCACTATTGAACTTGATCGGACAACGGGAACTGCGTTCAATATCGTCGTTCACGAAAAATAGAGATGCAACATCAACGTAAACTAAAATTTTTCAAAATTCCCCGTTCACCGTAGTTCTCAAAATCCCTCACATCACTTTGCATTCCGTGCCNNACAACTTGTATACTGGCATTCCATAATCCCGTTATTACAATGGAGGATATTTGGAGAATGCCCTCGAATCGTGAAAGTAAGAGGGAAAACGAATGACTGGCGAGAGTGTTCGCGCAATAATCACTAATCCAGAGGTCATGGCGGTGACCTTTATCACAGGAATTGGATTGGGTTTGCTCCTCGAAGGTGTAACCGTGGCGTTTGCAAAATCACAATATCTTCCCGTTGTGTTCACCTGTACTACCGCAATTGAGTTCAGTCTGTTCTGTAACTTGATGCAGTTGAACGGTTGATCGAACCGTGTAGGTGCTTTACAAGAACTCGTTTGAGACACTGTACGGTCTTTCGAGATCATATCCTTATACTTGATCGTGTTGAGGATTCGCCTCTCAAAACAGGATGCTGCTATGGAGAATTGGACATTAGTTAAAAGAAGTAAGCGCCCTTGAACGTCAAGGCAGAGTGCGCCGACTGCAAATTGAAGTAAATTAAAGGAAAGGTTTAGATTTAAATTAACGCATCGAGTCCCCAACACGTTAGGAAAACTGCTAATACAAGTCCTTCATTAGACAGAGGGAAAAACTTTGCAAACGATAACACGATCACAATCACCCCAACGATTACTGCTAATATACGTGCCAATTTAGTTATTTTTGTCATACTTATTCTCCTTCATGTTGGCATGTTCCAACAATCACCTCAATGTCCTCCTTCTTTTTATTCTCTTCTATCGATTATAAAAATTATAATGTTTACAATTAACAAATTCATAAAAGAGGATTTAGACCGTCAGTGAAGAGTGCTGCTATGGGGATTCGAACCCCAGTCGCGAGCGTGAGAGGCTCGCATGATTGGCCGGACTACACTATAGCAGCGCAATTGCTCAATAATATGGGCGATATTTTTACTTAAACGTGTTGATATCAGAAACTTCAAACCCACTACGCCGTAGTGGAGTGAGATTTTTTGCCCCTTTTTTGCCCCTGCTGCCAGCCATAAACAACTTTATCTCGGACGTGCTGCGATTAATATAAGAATGAGTAGTCTTGAGGAACAGATCCAGGAGCTGGAGGCGGAGCTGACCAAGACTCCGTACAACAAGGCTACTTCCAAACACATCGGGCGGATAAAGGCAAAGATCGCTCGACTCCGCGATGAAGCGGTCAACCGTGCGTTGAAATCCAGTGGGGGTGGGGAAGGATTCACGGTTAAAAAGTCCGGTGATGCGACTGCGGTCCTTGTAGGTTTCCCATCAACAGGAAAAAGTACACTTCTCAATAAACTGACCGGCACTTCCAGCGCGGTGGCTGCATATGAGTTCACGACGCTCACTGTTGTACCGGGTGCCCTTGAGCATAAAGGTGCAAAGATCCAGCTACTCGATATGCCAGGACTTATTGCCGGGGCTGCGATGGGCAAGGGGCGGGGCAAAGAAGTGATAGGTGTCGTCCGTGGCGCTGATATCATCATTATTCTCGTGGATGTGTTCAACGAGCGGCATTTCGACGTGCTCATAAAAGAACTGTACGATGCAGGTATACGGATCAATGTCAGAAAACCGGATATCACTATCAAAAAGTCCTCACATGGGGGTGTTCGTCTCCATGCAGTCGGGACGCTCAATCTTGATATTGAAGAAGTGCGATCTATCCTGTCCGAGAGCAAGATGATGAATGCGGACGTGCTTGTCCGTGGCGGCGCAACACAGGATGATTTAATCGATGCGGTGCAGGGTAACCGTGTCTATATCCCTGCATTCATTGCGGTGAACAAGGTAGATCTCGTGGACAAGGAGAGGTATCTTGAGATCGAACATGATATTGCCGAACGGTTCGGCAACCCCCCGCTCATGATCTCGGCAGCAGCTGGCTATCACCTGGAAGAGGTCAAGGATGCGCTCTACGACTGCCTCGGTTTCATCAGGGTCTACTTAAAACCCCATGGCGGCGATGCTGATTTGGAAGAACCGCTCATTGTCAGGACGGAAAGTACCGTAGCTGATGTCTGTACAAAACTCCACCGGGACTTCGTTCACCGGTTCCGCTACGCCCGGGTCTGGGGGAAATCAGTCAAACACCCGGGCCAGAGAGTAGGATTGCCCCACAAATTGATCGATAGCGATCTGCTCACGATCATTGTCGAGCACTGATCGCTTCAAAGATTACGTGAAGGGGCGCCGCTGTTTTAATCCCGTAACCGGAGAAATGCGTCCGTGTCGCGGGATATCCTGAAGCGATAATATGTCCGATCACCGCGTTGATACCGGGTGGTGAGCAACCCACTATTTTTGTGAGCCGGTGATAATCATAATGACTTGATGTCGGTAATTCCTTCCGGCAGAGATCGATGAGTTTGCTAAGATCTTTTTTTGTACCGAGTTCCATCGTGTCCAGCTGCTCCTGCATCTGCACGAGTGTTTCTTCATGCTGGATGCTGCCAAGCCAGAGTGGACCAATCGGGGTAAGTTTTTCATTACAGTGCGGGCAGGAATCCATTTCCGGAAACATTCCCTGCCGCTCGTCGCGGTACTGGCACTTTTTGCACTGCAGGATATAACCGATCCGTTTCATGGTATCATCAGCGGCATTGGCTCCGTGGATTAACCGGAGGTGGAGCCGGACAAAATGTTCGCGGGCAAAACAGAAGAGCGGTTCAATCCCACGGTCGTACTTCACCGTTTCACGGACGACAAATCCCAACAGGATGCGAAGCCCCACTTCCCCGTGATATTCAGTGTTCATCGGTTGTGCAAAATACCGGCGTTTCCCTGCTTTCAGATGCGCTCCGCATAAGGGGGCGGTATCCGTGGCGGTGATAAAGAGGAACCTTCGGCTGCCCCGTACAGCAGCATCGACAAACATCGCCGGTGTTCCAAACGGGTCAAGATCCACAGCATCAAATGACCGCTCTGAAAGCAGGGCGCTTGCATCCCGCTGGACAATTTCAACTGACAGGTTCACCTGCTTCGCATTGTGCGTGATCAGGTCAATTCCCCGGGAGTCACGGTCGTTAATCGTGACCGGGATGTTACACTCATTTGCCACCCTGAGACCCCGAACCCCGGATGCACCCATCGCGTCGAGATAGTCTGATGGTTTGAGTATCGAGACAAGCAGGATCGTGGCATCACGGTTCAGTTCCATCCGCCTGTTGAAAAAGATCGGCGCGGTGCCGGGAGGAAACTGGGTCGATGCATCCTGTGCCGGAACAAAAAACGTAGTTTTTCCTTCCGTTGCCTCGATTAAATCCATTGCGAGAGTATTGTTGCAGCGCGGAAAACTTATACATATTCCTCCACAATGGATATGGGCAGGGCGAGTGGCTTAGCCCGGACATAGCGTCAGCCTCCTAAGCTGAATGCCGGGGGTTCAAATCCCCCCTCGCCCGTTGTAAATCATTGGTGCCTCCTCCCCATTTTTAGTGCATTTTAATACATCCCCGATCAGATCTGATAACCAATGAGGCTTGCAGGTTTTTTTACTCTCACCCGCCCGACAAATTCGTTCGTCGCCGGTCTTGCAGCCATCGTCGCCTACCTGATTGACACTGGTACGATAATTCCAAAGACCCTGTTCCTTTTTGTGATTGTAGTACTGATCACTGCCGCCGGCAATGTAATCAATGATTTTTTCGATGCAAAAATCGATGCGATAAACCGTCCCGATCGTCCTATTCCCTCAGGGGTGGTCAGCAGGAGAGCCGCACGGGGATTTGCCGTCACGCTGTTCCTTGCGGGCATCATGTTGAGTTTTTTTACCAGTTCACTCTGTATCGGTATCACGATCTTAAACTCGTTTATTCTG
>PLLR01000050.1:19736-31582 GCA_003141335.1 Methanoregula sp.
CGGATTGGCATTAAAAAAACATCAGAGTTTGCCCTTATTACCACTGTTCTTGCAGTCGCGGCGAGTTTTATTCCTTATTTCTGGTGGGGTGCATGGTACCTCGGGGGTATCATTGCAGTCGATATCATTATTATCATCGCAGCGTTGCGCGGGCTGAACTGTGAAACCCCCGCGTGTGTGAAAGCATCAATGGCCTCCTCTCTCCTGAAAGCAGGGATGTTTGCCTCGCTTGTCGTGTTTTGCCTGTCCGCAGTTTTTCTCCGATGGTGATTTTTTTATTAAGAATATTTTTGCCGAGCAACAGGTTTATCCCCTGATCGTTCCTCAGTTACCCTGAGGGAGTAATGCCAACAGTCATTCAGAAAGGCGATACATTCTTTGCACAAAAAGGGGCGTATTTCGAAGGAAATGTGAAGATTGATGGGAATTTCATCGTGCCTGCCCACACCCATTTCTGGGGACGCCTCCTGGTTACGGGAACCCTCGAACTGGGTCCGCGGTCCAGCGTTGCGCTTGATGTAACCTGCTGGAATGCGATCATCGGAAACCAGTCAAGGATCAAAGGACCGCTGGTGGCACACGGGGATGTTACGATCCTCGATAATGCTGTTGTTCAATCGGTGAAGGCAGGAGGAAAGGTCATCCTGCGCACGGGTGTCCATGTTGGAGACGTTACGAGCAATGATACCATCGTCATTCACGGCAGGATCAAAAGTGGGAAACTAGTCGGCAAGAACATGAAGGTTCTCGGGAATTAATGCAGGATCAACCCCAAGGGCAGCCACTTCAACGATATCGGACCAGTTCACAAGCGTTTCCACACACCCTTCTTTTAAGGTTACCACGCCCATCACGACGAGTCCCATTTTGTCTGCCATGTCGATACCCTCTTTTACTTCAGAGAGACAGCCGATACCGATAATCGCTTTCGGGTGATACTTCTTCACCATCCGTTTGATAAACGAAGAGCCCGGGACAATGAAGATCCGGTAGCCCAGTTTTTCAAGGATGGGCCGGATTTCCCCGATAGTGCACTGGCCACAGCTCCGGCATTTCAACCCCTCCGGAGTGAGGTGTGCGGGGCACCGCGAGGAGCGCAGGCACTGCGGTATAAAGATCGCACGTTCGGCAACCGGGATGCGGGTAAATTCTGCAGTATTCATCGCGTTGTGAAGTTTAATCAAAAATGTGAGCATCTCACGGTCTTCAAGCCCGAGGAGCCGGAAAAACGCTTTCATCAGGCCTTCGAGAAACACGAGCCCGGACCTGATCAGTTTTGGAAAATACAGCCTTCCCGTCCGGATGGAAATGATGGATATGATAACAAGGACTAATGCCGTGAGCAGTGCTCCAAGTATGATAATTACTGTTACTTCCCCGATGAGAAACATCAGGTGATTCCAGGTAAGAAAATCAAAGTCCATTGCTGTGAAGTTGTCCTGTCGCAGGATTATTGTGTACTCTTCAAGGATAAGATTAAGTCGGTGCCAATGGGCGGGCGCAGAACACCCCGTTCGGTAATAATCGCGGTAACAAGATCCAGGGGAGTTGCATCGAACGCAAAGTTCTTCACCGCAGAAGCTGCAGGGACAAATGTACGATTGCCCATTGTTGTCACTTCCTCCCGTCCCCGCTCCTCAATGATCACATCCCGTTCCCTGTTTTCGGTATCGAATGTCGAGAGCGGTGCAGCGACATAGAAGGGGATTTTGTGATGGTGAGCGCAGACCGCATGCATGTAGGTACCAATTTTGTTAAAGACTGCATCGCAGGTGATACGATCTGCCCCAACGACAACCGCGTCGATTGTGCTTGTACGCATCAGGTGTGCTGCCGTTGAATCGGTGATCACGGTTACATCTATCCCGTCTTTTGAGAGCTCCCACGCGGTGAGCCGTGCTCCCTGCAGGAGCGGGCGGGTCTCACAGGCGATCACTTTTACCTGTTTTCCTGCGTTCACTGCGGAGCGGATAACGCCAAGTGCCGTTCCCCACGATGAGCAGGCGAGTGATCCGGCATTACAGTGGGTAAGCACAGTGCATGTGTCCGGAAGCAGGGCTGCTCCCAGCTCGCCAATCGTGTGGCAGCAGGCAGTATCCTCGCGGGCAACTGCCTGTGCTTCAGCAATAGCAGTCATGCGTGCAGAAACAACATCAGGGGAAGATCTAATCTTAGCCAACACCCGGTTGATTCCCCATCCAAGGTTGATTGCTGTCGGGCGGGTTGCCCTGAGGGTTTCTGCATCCCGGTGCACATCTGCCATAAAAGCATGCAGATCACTTTTTTGGCAGACGTGTGCCGCGAGCGCTATTCCATATGCTCCCGCAACACCGAGTGCAGGTGCACCACGTATCTCAAGCCGGTTGATTGCTGTCACCAGTCGCCCGATGGTTCGGCATTCTGTGATCGTGTAGTCGATGGGAAGGAGCGTCTGGTCAATATACCGGATACTACTATTTGACGCATCCCACCAGAGCGTGGCGGTCTCGTTCACACCGATCGCGTCCTGATTGCATCGATGTATGCCCGCATCGCTGCTGATCCACCGGATGCAACGCTGTCGGGAATATCCCGCGGTGCAGTAGCGGTGCCGGCAACGTAGATCCCCGGACGCACTGTTGAAACCGTGTCTACGGCATCGTGAACGGGTTTGATAAACCCGGTTTCTTCAAGCGGGATACCGAGTTGTTCTGCAATCTGCCCTGATTTTTCCGAAGGTCCGATCCCAACGGATAACACAATGAGATCAGGATGGAGCACCAGAACTTCTGAAGTCTCGGAATTCTCGACCTGCATGATCATGCCATTCCGGTCAGCAAGCACATCGGAAGGTATGCCCCGGAGGAATTTAACCCCCAGTGCCTTTGCCCGTTCAAAGTATTCTTCGTAACCTTTTCCGTAGGATCGTATGTCCATGTAACAGATGATTACGTCAGTTTCCGGGTTCTTTTCCTTTATCAGTATCGCATTCTTGATCGCCTGCATGCAGCAGACGCAGGAACAGTAGGGACGGTTAATGGTCATGTCACGGGACCCCACACACTGGATGAAGACCACACTCTTTGGAACTGCCCCGTTACTCAATCGTTTTATTTTCCCTCCGGTTGGACCGCTGGTGTTGATCATGCGCTCCAGTTCCAGGCTGGTAATTACATCGGGAAGCACCAGATGGCCAAACTGCGTCTTCCTATTGGCATCAAATGTCGTGTATCCGGTAGTAATCACGATGCTGGATGCGTCGATGGTTATTATCTGTTCTGTACCCTCTCGTTTTATCGCATCGGGACCACAGGCATCATAGCAGAGTCCACATTCAATGCAGTGCTCCGGGTCTTTTATTACAATATCCGGAACCGCTTGCGGGTGCGGTTTGTAGATAGCTTTTCTTACGCCGAGCCCGGCATCAAAGCGGTTATAAACCTCTACCGGGCAGATCAGGACACAGTCACCGCATCCGTTACAGGCAGACTCATCCACGTATCTCGGGTGTTTTTTTACGGTAACAAGGAAATGCCCGACATCCCCCTCAATTTTTTCTACTTCAGCGCAGGTATGAATCGTAATCAGCGGGTGACGCTCTACGTCAACCATCTTGGGGGAGAGGATACACATTGAGCAGTCGTTTGTCGGAAATGTTTTATCCAGTTGTGCCATATGCCCGCCGATTGATGGTTCACGTTCAATCAGGTGCACATGGATACCGTGATCGGCAATATCCAGGGCAGCCTGGATTCCGGCGATACCGGCACCTATGACAACGACATTACCCATGGTGGGCATACTCCCTGGCAAGCTCGACATAGGAAACCGCGTTATTGAGGATGTGCTGTTGCTGGTCCGGATCCGTCTGTTTGACGATCCTGCCCGGCACACCGATGACTACAGAGTCCGGCGGGATATCCTTGCCTTCCGTGATTACGGCACCTGCTCCGATGATTGATCCGTCACCCACCTTCGCACCGTTGAGCACAATTGCCCCCATTCCGACCAGCACCCGGTTACCAATCGTGCAGCCATGCAGGATTGCCCCATGCCCGACCGATACGTCATTACCAATGGTGACCGGAAATCCTTTGCTTGTATGCACTACGCAATTATCCTGAATATTCGACCGGTTCCCGATCACGATCCGGTCCTTATCGGCACGGATAACAGCGCCAAACCAGATCCCTACATGATTTCCGACAGTGATATCACCGATGACTGTTGCATTGCCGGCTACAAAAAGCGGCATGCCGGAGACCTGAACATCCATATGCATAATAACATAGGAAATTAAGAATCAAACTGTATGAAGGTTATGGTAGGGGGCACTTTTGATCCCCTTCACGACGGGCACAAACGCCTTCTGACCCGCTCATTTGAACTCGCCGGACCTGGTGGTTATGTGGTGATCGGTCTTACGAGCGATTCGTTTGCGAGCCGTAAAATTCACCCGATACGCCCGTTTGCTGCACGGAGTACAGATTTGGAGCGATATATCTCCTCTACTGTCCATTCAACCCGATGGTCGATCGAGCCACTTAATGATCGGTACGGCTCAGCCATTGATGCAGACTTTGACGCTCTTATCGTATCTGAAGAGACTCTCAAAGTAGCTGTCGAGATCAACAAATTACGGCGTGATAAAGGACAGAAAAAAGTCGACATTCACCAGATCAGCTGTGTTCTTGCCGAGGATGGGCGCTGGATATCGAGCACCCGGATCTACCGTGGTGAAATAGATGTCCACGGGCACCTGCTGAAGTGACCTTCACTGCATTCAATGAGAATCCATCCACGGTTGTGGATGTTACTAATCATGGGGGATGCATCATCTCTTAAAAGTCGAAGAACACACTTTTGATTCTTTTTTGTGGTTCTTCGCTATTTCATGTGGGTTAGATATTTTACTAAAATTCGTTTATGATGTTCCCCCCCCCTAATGGGGTCGCTCGGCCGCCTCGTTTTTTNNCGTTCATCGTATTTGGGGGTAGGGGGGCATCAGCCCCCATCTTTGTAATCCACTCAATACATGTGTTACCCATTCAAAACAGCGATGATTCTTTTTTGTCGTATTCAATCAGCAAACTGGCATTTTCAAGCTTGATCATGCAGCATTCTTTTTTAAAAATGCCACCTCCGTAAAAAACAGGCACGTTCAATACAATAAAAAAGTGATTATTTTCGTTTTGCTGCAGCGATCACCAATAGCCCGATCACCGATGCAACTACGGTAACAAATGGGGATAATGGTGACTTTGTTGCAGTCGGAAGCGGGGTTGGGACACTCGTTGTTATAACGGTTGGAATCTGTGTCATGGGGACGGTTGTCGGTGCCGGTATTGCAATCGAAGTTAAAGGAACCGGTGCAGCATTATTCCGCTGGGACGTGGTCCCGGTCTTAAAGATGGTGTCTGAACCATACTGGTTCGAGACAGTCAGCCGGACATCATACGATCCTTCAAACGGGTACACATGGGTCGGGTTCTGTTCGGTTGATGTTCCCGCGTCACCGAATTCCCAGGCCCATGTGGTTGGGTTGCCAGCTGAGAGGTCACGGAATTTCACGACAAAGGGTGCCTTGCCCTGCCTGTCGTCCACCGTAAACTCGGCGATGGGTGTCTGGGTTACGGTGATGTAATCCACTTTTGTTTTCATACTCTCACCGTTGACATTTGTTGCCGTGAGGGTCACAGTATATTTACTGGTTACAGAAGTGCCGGCCGTGGTATAGATGTGCGAGGGATTCTGCTCGGTTGATGTTGCACCGTCACCGAAATCCCATTTCCATCCTGTCGGGTAACCCGTTGACATATCAGTGAAATGCACGGTAAAGGGCGTCATCCCTTTGGTTTTGTCTGCAACAAATTCGGCGTACGGGAGATTTACGACCGTGATGTAGTCTTTCTTGGTCAGGGTATTCGTAGTGTACCTATCCGATGCAGTCAGCCTCACGGTGTAAACACCCACCTGGCGGTATGTATGGTCGGGGTTCTGTCCGGTTCCCGATGTCCCGTCACCGAAATCCCATTTCCAGTCAGTGGGAGCGTTTGTGGAAAGGTCAGTGAAGTGAACATACTGATTCACGCTCACCCGTGTTCTGTCCGCTTTGAAGTCAATCCGCGGCCCTTCCCTGACTGAGATCAGGTTGGTCTTTATCTCGGTATCCTGGCCAAAGGGATTTTTCACGGTAAGTGATACGGTATATACCCCGTCACGGTTGTAGAGGTGGATCGGAGGGTACTGGCCGTCAAAATTCGTACCATCGCCAAAGTCCCAGGACCAGGAAACAGGATTACCGATTGATGTATCGATGAACCGGGCGTACTGCGTCCGGCTCCCCTCCTGGTAGGATGGAATTTCCGTGATAAAGTCTGCAGTCGGGGGTATGCCAACCGTGATATAATTCACTTTCTTCTCGGTATCCTTGCCGTAGTTGTTCGTCGCGGTCAGGGTAACCGTGAAAATCCCTTTCACCGGATATGCATGGGTGGGATTTTGTTCTGTTGCGGTAGAACCGTCACCGAAATCCCATGACCAGAAGGTTGGTGAATTGAGTGTGTTGTCAGTAAAGTGAACGGGGGTATTGACACTGACAGTAGTACTGTCTGCAACAAAATCAGTTGCAGGCACTCCGCCAGCAACGATAGTCTGGGTTGAAGTGTCTTTATTGAACCCCCGGCTCACCGTAAGATTGACATCGAATGCACCCGCTGTGATGAATGCATGGACCGGATTCGGGCCCGTTGAGGTGCTTCCATCGCCGAAATCCCAGTTCCATGATTCAGGATTTCCGGTTGACGTGTCGGTAAATTTTACCACAAGGGGAATTTTTCCCGCTTTGGGATCGGCAATGAACCTTGCTTTTAAGGGTGGTATGACGTGGATGAAGTACGCCTTTGAGGCATATGATGAACCAAATTCATTGGATGCAGTCAGGGTCACCGTATACTCTCCACTGGACCAGTACATGTGTACAGGGTTCTGTTCGGAAGATTCCTTACCGTCACCGAAGTTCCAGTTCCAGGATGTCGGGTAACCGGTTGATCGATCCGTGAATGCTACTGCAAGCGGGGTATTTCCACTTGTAGGCTCTCCTGAAAAATCCGCATTCGGAGCAAGTCCGATTGCAATGTAATTCTGTTTTGTTTCAGTGCTGGATCCGTAGGCATTCGTAACCGTGAGTTTGACGGTATACAAGCCCTTACGGATGTAGATATGCGAAGGATTTTGCTCGGTTGACGTTGCACCATCGCCAAATTCCCAGAGATAATTCAGGGGGGTGGTCCCGGTTGAATGATCCCGGAATGCAACCGTTGCCGGTACGAGGTTATATGCGTACAGGGCATCAAAATCGGCAACAGGTGCCAGTCCAACAGTGATGTAGCCGGATTGCTCATTGGCGGAGGCAGATGCCATCGGTAGTATGAGGGCTACGAGCAGCACAGTAATGGCTGCGTATAAGCCGTAATTTTTTCGTGTCATGATCATCACAGACCAGACTTATTGAAAGTAATCTATATTTAAATTATCATTTCTTCTTCCATTTTGTGTGCGATAAACAATGTATCCCCTTAGTTTGTGGTAATATATTGCTGGTTTGTGTCATAAAAAAAATTTCAGATTGTTTTGTGATCCAAGACCTGGCTGGATTTTCCCTGTGAATCTGCAAAATTTTCATTGCTTTGGCGTGAGGCCTGTTGGCTTCATACGGGTCTGATAAAAAAGGTCTGATAAAAAGATCGTGCTGTAACACATCCAGGTGAACATGGGGGTATGTTTAAGAATATTTTTTACTATTCAGATGATATGGCTGGTCAGATCCTTTGTTATGACCCAGTCACAATAGAAGCAATGGAGCCCTTTTGGGAGCACATTAAATTTGCTCTGGATTGGTTCGTTGGTATTGGAGATGCATCCCGGATTTGGGCAACGAACGAGTCCTACAATAAGTGTCGGGATCTCGACACCTTTCTTTTCGCAGACTTTAAAATTCCTGATAATATTAATGGTTGCCCGTGGCGAGATAAGTGCAATCCGGTCAACCTCCTCTTTTGAAAGTTCCCGGTTAGTAAGTTTGACGATATCCTTACACCCCATATTCCTGCTCGGGACATTGGTCGCTATAGAAAGAGCTTCTTGTGTTGTGCCGGTGATCCCAAGGATTTTCACCACATTGAGTGCCTCTCCACCATCAATATGATCGATCACTGTCCCGTTCTTGATCCGTCGGACAAGGAGTCCTTCATTTTCGGTAGTTTCGGTTTTCTTCATTGCATCACCCGCATGAGCATGGCCATCCGTACAGGAACCCCGTTTCGCGATTGTTCAAAGTAACGTGCGTAGGGCAATTCGTCAACTCCCGGGTCTATCTCGTCCACTCTGGGAAGGGGATGGAGGACGATGAGATGTTTCCGTGCACCTGCCAGAAGTTCCGGTGTAATCCGATAGTTTGAGGCAACGTTAAAGTAGGACGCCGAGTCGGGGAAACGCTCACGCTGGATACGGGTGACGTAAAGGACATCCACGTCACTAATCACTTCATTGATATCGTCATGTTCGATAATCTCCATTCCCTTATCCGATAATTCTGCTGCAAGAGTTGCGGGAAGTTCCAGCCCTTTTGGGGAGATGGTGTGCAGCCGTGCATCGTAGAGAGAGAGCGCAGAGGCCAGTGAATGTGCGGTGCGACCATATCTCAGGTCACCGATAAGTGCCACATCTATTTTGTCTATGGGCATTGACTGGCGGATGGTGTACAGATCGAGAAGTGTCTGGGAAGGGTGCTGACCTGCACCGTCCCCGGCATTGATTACCGGGACCGTGGCAAATTCAGCAGCAAGTCTCGCTGCTCCTTCTTTTGGGTGCCGGATCACGATCGCATCCGCGTACCCGCTTACCACCCGGATAGTATCGGCAAGCGTCTCTCCTTTGGCTATTGAGCAGGCTTCAACGCTTCCGACAGAAAGTGAGGTACCTCCCAGCCGTGCCATAGCGGATTCAAAAGACATTCGTGTCCGGGTACTAGGCTCAAAGAAAAGAACGGCAAGGATTTTGCCATACAGGGCATTCTTATCGAATTCTCTCTGGTCTATCTGCCGCGCATGGTTCAGCAGTGAATCGATCTCGTTCCGGTTAAAGTCCCCAATGGATATGATATGTCGCGTTTTTTACCCCTCCCGGTTCGTTTGTACGAATATTGGATCTTCCTGTTCTAATTACCTATCTTTTGGAGGAATGGTCCAGGTAGCGCACTATAAATCCGGAAAGATAAACATATCCCCGTGTTATTACAGGAATGATATTATCCGATGATTACGCATTTTTATCTGAAACAGTGAGGATTTCAAGGGTGAATGGTAATGCAGATACCTGTTGCGCGACCGGCTATTGGTCAGGATGAGATCTCTGCAGTTACCGATGTGCTGGAATCCGGTAAGCTTGCTGCAGGAGAACGTGTTTTAGAGTTCGAGAGAAATTTTGCAGATTATTGCGGTACAACGCATGCAGTTGCGGTAAACAACGGGACAGCTGCTCTCCATGTGGCACTGCTTGCCGCAGATGTCGGGTATGGGGACGAAGTTATTGTTCCGGCATTTTCGTTTATTGCTACAGCGACAGCGGTCTCGATGACAGGGGCAAAGCCGGTATTTGTTGATGTGAATGAGCAGACCTTTGGGATTGACCCGGTACATGTTGAGGATCGCATAACACCAAAGACCAAGGCAGTTATCGGGGTGCATCTTTTCGGCCAGCCGTTCGATGTACGGGGTATACAACAGATCTGCGAATCCCATACTCTGACATTAATTGAGGATGCTGCACAGGCTCACGGTGCTTCGTATAATGGCGAAAAGACCGGGGGATTTGGGCACTTTGGGTGCTTTTCATTCTATGCAACAAAAAATATGACCACAGGTGAGGGGGGTATGGTTACAACCAGCGAGAAGGCATTTGCCGAGCGCCTGCGTCTGCTCATCAATCACGGGCAGAGCGAGAAGTACCTCCACACCCGCCTCGGGTATAACTATCGCATGACAGATATGGCAGCTGCAATCGGGCTCGTGCAGTTAAAAAAGCTGGAGAAATTCAATATGCGGCGCCGGAAAAACGCAGAGTATTTTGATACGCACCTCAAGGTCAAAGGACTTCTCCTTCCTGTTGTGGCACCGGGTATGCACCACGTGTATCACCAGTACGTGATCCGCCTGACTGATGAATTTCCTATGAAGCGTGCTGATTTTATGGAATACTTAAAGGTAAAAGGGATCGGAACGGCAGTGCACTACCCACTCCCGATCCATCACCAGCCGGTCTATGCCCGTGCTAACGAACCGGATTCCTGTCCCGTATCGACCGGATTGGCATCATCGGTCATGAGCATCCCCGTCCACCCGTTGCTTGACCAGAAGGAGCTTGCCTACATCTGTGATACCATCAACCGGGTGATCTGAACGGATGCTGGTGTGATCGGTGCAGGGATGATGGGGAAAAATCCAGTAACTTGTTGATCGATACCGATTGGTTGAGCTTGTTGCTGGTGAGCAGTTTTACGGCTGGGATGAATGATCTGCTCCGGCCACCGATATTTCCAGGTACCGATTCGAAAAAATCTGTTTCCGAATCGATTTTATTGATCAACGCTCTATTCCCTGACGAGAAGGTTACGTTTTTTGGCATAAAATCAGATAAACATTATCTTCTCATGCTTCTTCCGGCGAAGTCAGGTTAGAGATAAAAATAGTACTTTGCCTTTAAATATTTTAACCATAACACATCCCGCTTTACTGACAAAATTTTCAAATGTCAGATTATTTTTAAACTTAAAAAAGATAATGTATAAATTGGCATTTGAAAAATGTATAACAGATGCTTCTCTTTCTTGCAGTCCTGCTTTTCTTTATTGCCCTGTTTCCCTATATGATTTATTTAGCCGGTATTTATTTCGGTAGAAAATCTGATGAGTTTCTCTTTCCCCGCATATACCCTGATATCAGCATAATAATGTCGGCTTATAATGAAGAACAGGTTATCGATAAAAGAATTGCTAATATCCAAGAGTGCCATTACCCCAAAGAAAGTATTGAAATTATTTTTATTGACGACTGCTCAAGTGATAATACAAAAAATCTGGCGAAATTGTGTTTAGAACGCTCCGGGATAAAATATCAGCTGATTGCAAATACAGAACGATTAGGAACGAACAGATCGTATAATTCTGCAATCAATAAGGCAAATTATCCCATTATTGTGACCACTGATGCCGATGTTTTTTTTGAACCTGATGCACTCAATTATCTTATCGGGCGTCTTTTAAGCAATGAAAAAATTGCAGCGGTAACCGGAGAACTCAGACCGTTCATGAACACCAATAGTACTACGATGCTGGAAGGGGTATATCGATCATTTTATGGTCGCATGTGTGATTGGGAAAGCGCTATTGATTCGACATACAATTTTAATGGAGCCCTGGTTGCTTTTCGTTCAGATCTCATAAAGAGAATAAATGATAAACGTGGAGCTGATGATGCAAATACTGCATTTGAAGCAATCCGGAAGGGATACCGGGCAGTTTATGAGAGTAAAGCTATTGTTTATGAGGATATTCCCCGGAGTTTTAAAACCCAGTACCGGCAGAAGACGCGAAGGGCAACAGGACTCATTGAAGCAACCTTGTCAAATCTGGATCTTTTAGGGAAAAAAAACTGGTTTTCACGATTTTTTTACCCGCTGCGAATTTTCATGTATTTATGTACACCCATCCTTTTTTTCCTCTGTCTGGTATTATTCTCTCTTGGGATATTCCAGTATAATCCAATCTTCCTGCTTGTACTATTGTTACTCCTGTCAGTTGTAGGGATCTT
>PLLR01000120.1 GCA_003141335.1 Methanoregula sp.
GACATCATGACCCGTGACCCGATTACCCTCCCGCCTACGGCTCCCGTTATCGAAGCACTGAAGATCATGTCGGCACATAACTTTGGCAGGATCCCGGTTGTTCATGAAGGCAAGATCCTCGGGATTGTAACCCGGACGGATATCATCAAAGTGACTGAACTGAAGCAGATCTAGACAGGCTGCCGGTTTTTCAACGCGAGCGGGTTCATCTGTGAAAATATGTGGAGCAGAAAACGCAGGTGCTGGTTGCCGGGCCAGAATTGCGGTCACGGGTTGTCCGCGGGAGTCGCAGAACTTTGCATTCGGGGGAAGCAGGGCGCCGCACTGTCCGCAGACAGGGGATTGTTCAACTTTGGCACCCCACGATTCGCAGAACTTCACGCCCATGGTAAGCGGACTGCTTTAATTCGGGCAGGTTCCCGGAGTATATCCTTGTGGTGGGGTCATGGTAATGAATCACACTCGCGGGATCAGCTATCTTTGCCCCGCACTGGGGGCAGAACTTCTTTCCCTGCTGGATGGTTGTGCCACCCGGCGTGCAGAAACCGGTGACGACTTCCACGACGGCTTCGCTTCCGTTCTGCCTTACAATCCTTGCGATAATGATCGGGCAATTGTGGCATGTCTCCGCGGGT
Source organism: Methanoregula sp. (assembly GCA_003141335.1). Taxonomy (GTDB): domain Archaea; phylum Halobacteriota; class Methanomicrobia; order Methanomicrobiales; family Methanospirillaceae; genus Methanoregula. Next base: position 636 of record PLLR01000120.1, read on the forward strand.
AATCCGATATCAAAAAAGGGTAGTGTAACTAATCAACGGTAATTCAAAAAATTAATTCTTCGTTATTTTTCCGAACAGCTCGTTTACCATCCGGGCCACCCAGAGATCCCCGCACATTGGGCCGGTCTCCATGTCCCCGTCACGGCAGTGGATCTTCTTCAGCCGGTCGCAAAAAAGGGCGAGTTTGAACCGGGCATCCCCGTCGGGCTCGTGCCGGGCCTTTGCCATCTCGTGCCGGTAAATTACCTTGATAGTGTCATCAAATGAGAAATCAGTCGGTTTGGGCTAATTTGAGAATCTCAACAACACCAAATAACAATATTCAAAATCTTTAAAACCAAAAGCCATTTTGGAGTTACACTATGTTTTGTGGCGAGTGTGGAACACAGAATCCTGATACAAATCAGTTCTGCAAAAACTGCGGAACACCCCTCAGAAAAGCGCAGCCCTACGCTGCACCGACACCTTCCGCACCCGTCCCGGTAGCGACATATTCCCCGGCTGCACCAGCCCCGGTGGCTGCAGGAAAACCGGCAGTAGCAAAACTGCCATTGAATAAAGGGCTGCTTGCACTCGGTATTGGGAGTATACTTGCAGGAGCTGTATCCTGGTTCCTGTATCCCTATATCTGCGGGATACTTGCCATTGTCCTTGGGGGTTATGTCCTGTATAAATCCAAGAACAAAAAAAGCAAGACCGCAATCCTCGGGATTCTCGGGATCGTCGTAGGGCTTGCATCAATTACTCTAGACATCTTCTATTTTACGGTTTTCCCCCCGGAAGTCGTAAACCTGATGTTCTTCTGGGTACTCCAATAAAAAAGAATTTTTTTTTCAGATTAAAAAAAATGAATGAAAAATTATCCGGTTTTTAACGACGTCTTCCTGTAGATGTAATGCGAGAGGTTTAACGAGGGTGCTCCTGCAACAAGGATGATGGTGAAGATAACCAGCAGGCCGGAACTTACGGTCGTGAGCAGGTCGATGGAAAATACTACACCTGTCATAAGCAGAGCGGCGATAACCGCCCAGACCAGAATAACGGGTTTCATACTGATTGCATCCGCACCTTTCCATCCCCGTCTCTTTGCGACCACTATGCCAACGAAAACAAATGGGAAGACATAGACAAGACCGTACAGGGCACCACCGACAACCAGTGCAGTGAATGTCGCTATCTCAGGATTGAAATTCAGGAACGAATAACAGACCTGGGACATGAGCACAATCTCCATGAGCGGGGTGAGAAGGATACGCATACCCGGTTTGACAACCGGGTTATCATTGATATAATCGGATACTTGCGGGCTGAACGAGTAGTACCATGCATTGAATCCCGGCATGAACCGGGAACCGGCATAGCTTTTTGCGATCGACTGGTCACGGAAGTTCCTCACCAGCTGGACTTCATCAGAAAGCGGCGATCCAAAGGTTGCCGTGACAATAAGACAAGGGGAGGTCGACGTCTGTGTTTTCCCCAGATTGCTGTTAATTACGGCGGCTTTTTCTGAATACTTTCCTGCTTTAGCCTTCGCAGCCAGTGAAGCTTTCTCATTTCCCTGACTCTCGTAAGCAGATGCTTTCGAGGATTCACAGTGTGCCAAATTCTGATATCTGCGAAGTTCAGATTCCTGTAGGGCTCGCGGGTCTGTTTTGGTGGCTTTTTGTTTGGCATACATCGCTTCAGCCGCATTATAATTGTTAATAGCAGTCTGATAATTACGAGTACCCTGTGCCTGGTCACCCGCCTCAAAGAACTGTTCCGGGCTCCAAAGGATTTGCGGCTTTTCCTGGGCTAATTTGCCGATGATATCAGAGGGTAGATCCCAAATACTTTGCACTATTCCCTTCGTAGTGGATGCCTCCATCTGAAGGTCTATAAACCCCGGGTCTCCGGGTAATAAAATGTCCGAGTTATCAGAATTGGCAGCAGCAACAGGAGCGGGCATAAGTGCCAGTAAAATACAGGCAAGGATAATAAACGTTCCAATCTTCCGGAGCTTCATATATCATACATCTTTCAAATCACCATTAAATCTTTTGAAGTGAATCCGCTTTTTTTTATAAGCCCGTTGATTGGGGTTGTGGGGTATTTCTTCGGGCAATCCCTCATGAGCGAAGATGGAGGCAATTTACCGGCATTTACGTCACAGCACACCGGTGCTGATACAGTGGGATCGGAGAGATTAACTATCCAAAATAAAAGACGTAATCCCATGGTTCCTGAGGGTACTGGAGATCCCCTGTCAATTCCGTGGGCGAACACGAAATCCTCGGGAACGCTCATCCCCCAAAAAGATCATCCCCGCTCTGCGACAGGTGAACCACCTCACCCGGGAAACCCCATCGAATGGTGGTTTGTCCACGGCTCTTTTAACGGCCCTCAATGCGGTCGCAGGTACTTCATGGCAAGCCTCTTCCGGTACGAGAAGGGCCATCCCGATCCCGTAGAACATGATGGATATTATCTCCTGCTCTCAGTCCTTGACCCCAAAACCGGTAACAATGAATTCACCAGCCGTGGTGAACGCGAGGATATCGAACGAGTCTTCTCCACCAAAGGTGACAGGCATACCACCAATCTTGACCCGGCACTCATGGAGACCTATATCAATGAACTCAGTTCATTCGGGCCACCGTCAGCCATCACTCTTGAAGAAAAACCGGTTCTCATATCCTCCAACCCGTTCTCCATAGTGTGGAAGGACTATTCCTTTTGCGAAGAGCAGGGTTCGTTCCGGGTCACCTTCTGTGAGCCCGGTGCTGACCGGCAATGCCGGTTCAATCTCACCCACACAACCCCCCGTCATTTCATGGAAGGGGTTGGGGCATCTGCCGGCCAGCCCATGAGCTACATCACACGTCCACGTCTGCAACTTTCAGGAACGTTCGGAGATGAAGAAGTTGAGGGAACCGCGTGGTTCGACCACCAGTGGGGCAATTCGGGATGGTTTCTTTCGCAGCCGGAAGGTGGCAGGGTTCATGGTTGGGACTGGGTTGGGATTAACGGGGACGACGGGTCCGACTGGATTTTTTTGACGTTTCATGACCGAAAAACTGAGACCGTACTGGGCAGGTTTGCAATCGTCTTTAAAGAAGGGGGGGAAGCACAGGTATTCCAAAATTTTCGGACAAAAACAACCCGGTTCTGGGAGAGCGAGAAAACTAAGATACGGTATCCAGTGGCAATGGATATTGAGATTCCGGAAATTTCTGCATGGTTTTCCCTGCAACCGGTGACTGATGATCAGGAGATACCGGTGCTGGGGTTCATGAGAGCCGTCTGGGAAGGTGCTGCCACCGTTTCCGGGACAGTCGGTAGTTCCCCGTTTTCCGGCACTGCCCGTCTCGAGCTGCATGGGTATGGATATATTTTTGATTTCCAGCAGTATGTCCAGTTGCATATCAACCAGATCAAGAGCTGTATAGAATCATTTTTCCCCCGTATGTTTACCGATACAGATTACCGCAGATTTACCGGTCCGCCGCACTGGGTCCATGATATTTCTGCCTGCAACGAGACCCTCGCCCGACCCTGCTGGGACCTGATGTCCCGTGAAAAAAAGTACTGGCGTCCGGTCTTTGGCCTGCTGCTCCTCGAAACACTGGGTGTGAGCTCAGAAAAATACAAAATGCTGCTCTCGGTAGATCCCGAACTGAGGCATACCGGTACCCTTATCATCGATGATATTGAAGATGATGACTGGCTCCGGCGTGGCGATACCTGTATTCATCGCAGGTATGGCACGGACGTCGCCATCAATGCAGCTAATACGCTGTACTTCCTCCCTTCCATCCTCTATGCTGAACATCCTGACCTTACCGATAAACAGAGACTTGATTTCTACCGCATCACGAATGATTCATTTATCCGGGGTCATTTTGGCCAGGGCCTGGACATATACTGGACGAAAAATCTTACAAAGAAAAATGTGGCGACTTGGAAACAGAATCAGATCAAGGAGAAGATTCTCCAGATGTATGAGTTCAAGACCGCATCCGCAGCAATAGCCTCAGCAGAGGCGGGGTGCACTCTTGCCGGAGCGGACCGGGCTGTTCATGATGTTTGCATAGGCTATGCCCGTGCACTGGGTGTGGCCTTCCAGATCACCGACGATATCCAGAGTTTTGAACCCCCCCATGGTTGTGGAACACTAGCTGGTGAAGATCTTAAAGCAGGCAAACTCACATATGTAATAGTCAGGGCACTGGAACTGCTGGATCAAACCGACCATGACCGGCTCGTGGAGATTCTCTGCACACGCACCTTACGGGAAGATCCTGAAATACGGCAGGAAGGTTGTGCACTGGTCCGGAAATCCGGCTCACTTGCAGCATGTCGCATAGAGGCGATTGCGATGGTTGATCTGGCATGGCAGGTATTTTCTGAAAAAATACCCCCTTCAGAGCCCAAAATCATGCTCCGGCTGTTTTCCCACAACCTGGTGAACCAGACGGGGCCGGGCTGATTTTTCCACTTCCAAAGCTCAATTATTTAACCAATATCGCAAAAAAATTTTAGAGCGGGTTGGAGGTATTAAAAATGGGCAGGCGATCTGGTTTTTACCGGTACGGGATCTGTCGGTTGATTAGATCCTGCGTTTACGATTGGCGATCGCCAAAACCATTACCGTCTGCCCGAGGTTCCGTTAAAACATCGTCTCAAACAGGAAATCCCCGGTTCCTTTCGGGTCCGTTTGCCGGCGGGCATAATATAAGGCTTCCTGGTTAAGGTTGCGGATTGATCGGGAATCCGGCATTTCCCTTTAAAAAAACCCGGATAATCCCCCGGTTCAAAACCGCATCAGCCCGTCGATCACCGAGATCCCCGCAACCTTCCGGTACTCCTCAATGCCGGNNAACGGCCGCTTTGCAAGGAGTGCCGCCACTTTTTTCTTCCCGATACCCGGAAGCCATTTTATTGCAGAAGCAGGGAGCGTATTAATCTCAACAGGCACCGGAAGCGCAGTGATCGATCGCATCCCCCAGTCCACCACCACCGCATCGGTGATGGTGTTTCTCTGCAGGTGAAGCGGAAACCCCACAAGGATCGGGTACGATCCCAACTGGCGCCCGAACGAGAGAGCACCGGTAACTTCGATCCGCACATCACGGAGCACGGTACCGATGGGATAGACCCGCTGGAGCATCGGGAGATCAATCTTATGCCGCACAAATTCCTTAAAAGCCCTGAACCGGTGATCATAGTTTCCCAGGGTATTGTTTGTATAGACGGGTGTCCCTTCAAACGGCATCACCTGCCGTATATTCACGCGCCGGACGGCAAGCCCGGCATCCCGGACCCGGACAAGGAACTGTTCGTTGAGATCATAGGTCTTTTCAGTCTCCCCTGCCAGGCCGCAAACAAAATTGAGCCCCGGGAGCAGTTCGGGCACGTTGTCCCTCCGCATGCCGCCCTCTTCATTCACGATCTGGATCGCCCTGAAGACTTCTTCAGCCTGAGCCTTGAGATTATTTGTCACTACAACTTCGGGATCGGCAGTCTCCATGCCGAACGCAGCGACATCCCCGGAAGTATGATGTCGTATGATCGCCTTTAATGCTTCACGACTTTCGTTTTCGTGCCTCGCGATTGTTGCCGGGTTCGTGTTGTCGATATGCAGGGTTTTTAATGCGGGCGCTGCAGTGCGGATCGACGCAAAGAGGTTCTCTAAAAGATCCGGGCGGGGTGCCGGGTACTCACCTGCACCCGCACCATAGGCAAGGATGTCCGGTTGCCGCCCGACCCTGAAATGCCTGGCTCCGTGTGCATGCAGTGCAGCAACTTCCTCAGCGATTCCTGTAATGCTGCGGTACTTCGGCTGGCCGTAGAACGGCTCGGTGCAGAACGAGCAGCCGCCCGATGCACCATGGGAGCAACCCCGGGCCGTCTCCAGCTCGCACATCACGTACGGGTAGTCAGGGTGCTGCGTGATGATCCCGCTGCCGGCAACACTCCACGGATCGGTACGGCGATAATCAAGCGTGCCGGCCGGCTCGTTGCCGGTGAGATAGTTGTCGAGTGCAACTGCCGGCTCTCCCGTGAGCAGCGCATCGAACCCGCTAATTACCTGCCGGATCGCTTTCTGCCCTCCCTCAGCAGCGTAGCCAAACCCGATCGGTCCGCCAACTAATTTCTTTGGCCCCCGGACCATATGGCCGATCTGCTGGATCTCGGTGAGGGTTGCGGGCGTACCGCCAAGATATTTTCCCGGCACCGTGACACCGGTGATCATAACAAGCAGGTTCGCACGGTTCAGCTCAGCCGTCCGCAGTGGATCGCGGCGGAGCTGGTCGATGGTGAGATACTGCACTGTATTGCCATGGGTGATCAGTGCCCCGGCCACTGTACGGATGTACGGCGAGACGTACGGTGGCACGCCGAGACACGCAGGTTCGTCCACGTAACCATCAAGGATGACTGCCACTGGACTCATACGTGATGACCGAGCAGAGCGAGCAGTTTTCGCGCCCAGAAGAGTTTTCCGCGTTTCACCGGCTCGACATCCTTGTCATCGAGATCAAAACCGACAAGCGTGATCTGTTCAGCACCGAGTTCATCAGCTGCAAAAACTGCACGGTCACCGTCGGAAAATCCCCCAAAGTTATGGACATGGGGAAGCGGACTGCTCTGCGTGGTTGCGACCAGCGGGCCTTTGAACCGGGGCACCCAGTGCTTCAGCAATGCGATGTTATCACCATGCGCATGCACTACCACGATCGTGCCCACTTCGTTCAGCGCAAGGAGCCGGTCACTCGCACCGTCGAGATCAGTGAAGACCGCATCCGGATGGATGCCATTTACATCGAGCACATCGGCCGCAGCATCGGCTGCGAAGACCACACCGTGGATTTTGCCCAGCTCATCTTTTAAGCAGGGTGCATTGCCGCAGACCGTGACCGGGTTGTCACACGTCAACGCTGCAAGGGAGAGCAGGTTGTCGCGGGGCATAAGCGAGGCGAGCAGCCGGGCTGCTTCCTCATCTCCGGCCCGATCGAACCCGAAGTACGCAAGGATCTCGCAGTAGTGCGGTTCCCAATCCTTAAACTCCATTCTTCTTGCCTTCGTTCTCCAGCCCGACAAGGTTCTTGAACTTCTGCAGGATTGGCTCAATGACGAACTCGAGCAGCTTATCTTTGTTCTCGACTTTACCAAAGTAATGGAGGGGGAGAGTGGCCGCTGCCATATTCGGGTGGCCACCGGCATCACCCATATCCCCAAACGCTTCTGAGAGTGCATTGCCGATATGTAATCTGATGTCGCGGTTGCGTGCCGAGATCACAATCGCGTTATCCGTGATACCATAGATAAGAGCCGTGTTTACCCCTTCAAGCGTTATGAGAATGTCTGCAGCCTGGGGGAGTGCGTCGCGGTTCATGACATAACCCACGTTGGCGAAGAGATACCCGCTCTGGATCTTTCGTTTATTGATTGCCGTGCCGATCACGTCAAGGGTCTCCTGCGACATAGAGGGCGACATGATCTTGTCGAGCAGGTCAGCATCCGTGAGCGGCAGGAGGAAGCCAGCGTAGTTGAGATCCTGCGGAGTCACGTTGCGCTTAAACTCTTTGGTATCCGTTCGTATACCGTAAAGGAGTGCTGTCGCAACCCGCTTGTCGATCGGGACATCGAGCTCCTGCAAGTACTGGGTGAGGATGCTTGCGGTTGCACCCACGGCCGGGCGTATATCAACAAATGTATTCTGCGTAGCTACNNCATTTCTGGAGCGCCTCCGGCGTCAGGTGCTCCATCTTGATATCGAGCAGGTTGACAAACGTCCTGTTTTCCTGGTGCCCGATGTTGCCCTCGTAGAAAATCCGGGTGGTGAGCGTCTTTGGGTTGGCATGTTTTGCAATCTCGGCAAGGGCCATAGCAGAAGATATTGCATCAGGGTCCGGGTTCTTGTGGGTGATGATGCCAAGCGTACCATCCCATCCGGCGAGCAGGGTAAAGAGCCGCTGGGAGATCCTGCTCGAGTGTTGTTTCCTGATCTGGAGGAGCGCGAACCGTGCGAACACCTCCTGGGGGTAGAGCACGAAATCTGCTCCTGCGGTAGTGAGTTTCTGCCCGTTCACCGGATCGGTCGACCGTACTACCACCAGCACGGCAGGGTACCGCTTCTTGATGGTGAGGACAGCCGCGAGGTTGGCATCCCCATCGCCGGTCATTACGAACGCGATCTCGAAAACAGGGAGTCCGCTCAGCATGTCCGGCGAGGTGATGTCCCGCAGGTACGCGTCATATTTCTGGTCACGGAGATTGCGTACGCGGGTATCATCCTTGTCGACCACGACCACGCGCTCGTTCTCTTTTGCGAGTTCTAAAATGATGTTGTAACCGTTGGTCCCGCACCCGAAAATGCAGTATTTTGTCGGTCCCGGCTGCTCAAACGGGGCTTCCTGTGGCATGTTACAAAAGATGTATCATTCCAGTGTATTAAGGGATTCCAATTCGAATATCTCCAAAACATTTATTCAGCTTCATCAACCACATTACTAGGTCTAACAGGCTTGGGTCTGTAGCTTAGTTCGGCATAGCGGCGGACTCTTAATCCGCAGGTCAAGGGTTCAAATCCCTTCAGGCCCGTATTTTTCTGTGATGTCGGTAGAAACCGTTACCATCCTTCCGGACTCTTCTGACAGATCGCTCCCCCGTACTTGTCTGATTTAGCATCCCCCTCATTTCGAACCCCTGAGCAGGGATGCAAGCCGGTCGAGCTGCGAGATGTGCACGAGTGCCAGCACTTCATCGTCCGGCTGCAGGATCGTTTCGCCGCGGGGAATGATGAGCTCCCCGCCCCGGAAGATGGCGGTCAGCACACATTCGCGAGGAAGATCGAGCTCCCGGACGGGTTTTCCGGATGCAACGGCCCTCGGGTCCACCCGGTTTTCGACGATGGAATACTGCCCCCTGCGCAATTTGAGCAGGGTCATCATATCCCCAAGCGACATTTCCTCGGCAATCAGGTGCGCCATCAGGTCAGCCTGATTCAGTGCCACATCGACACCCATCTCCGGCGTGAACAACCACGCATTTTTCGGGTTGTTGACCCGGGCAATGGTGCGAGGCACGTTGAACTCGAACCTTGCAAGGTTGGTTATCACCAGATTGGTCTCGTCTGCCCTGCTGACCGCTGCCACGACATCCGCCTGCCGGATACCTGCAGCTTCAAGCACAAGGGGATCCGTGCCGTTTCCCTGTACGTGCACTTCTGCCGGGAGATTCTGCTGGAGCCGTGGAAATTCCTCGCTCCGCCCTTCTATCACCGTAACACTGTGCCCATCGGCAAGCAGAAGAGAAGCAAGATAGGTTCCAACCTTGCCGCCACCAACTACAAGAACGCGTTTCATACTACCATCACCCTCTCATGTCAGCCCCAACAGCGCTTTTAAGCGATCCATGGAACTTGCTGTAACCGCAAGATGGATGACCTCATTTTCCTGGAAGATTGCACCGAGTGTCGGCATGAAGGTTTTACCATCCCTCGTGATTGAAATCACCTGGATCTCCCCGGGAATAGTCAGCTCGTTCACCATCCGGCCGATCAGGTTGGGGGGTACGTCCATCTCAACTATACCGACCTCGCCATTTCCCAGCCTCTTTATCGGTACCAGCGGGGAGAATGTGAGCAGCTCGGCAAACCGCTGGGTACCCAGTGCGACAGGGGTAACTGTCTGCACGCCAAGTCTTCGGTAGATCTCGGCCTTGAGGGGATCGTGCACCCGGGCAACCACACGGGGAACTTTGAAGACCTGACGGGCGAGCCGGGCTACAACGATATTGGTGTCGTCACTGGCAGTCAACGCTGCCAGTCCGTCCGCCCGTTCGATGCCTCCCTTTACAAGAACATCACGGTCAAGACCATCCCCGCAAACGATCTGCCCCCCGAACGGGGGACCGAGGCGTTCAAAAGCGGCCGGGTCATTGTCCACAACCGTGATTTCAGATTCATTCTGGCAGAGGGTCTTTGCCAGTTCGGTACCCTGTCTGCCACAACCAATAATCATGATTTTCATACTGTTCCTCCTGGTTTTGAAATATTGTTCATTGTGCGTTCACACCGGCGCACCCTCGCCTTGCGCAGTTCATCAGCCAGCATTAACGACGGCGTCCATGCAAATAAAAACAGCCAGTTTCCCAGCGGGAATGCTGCAGTCCCGATCACCTGCTGGAAAAACGGGACATAGACAATCAGCGAGATCAGCAGGAGTTCGGATGCGATACCGATCCAGATCATCCTGTTGGTGAACCATCCCATCGTAAAGACGGACGTGCGTTCGGTCCGCTGGGCAAAGAGGTTGCCGATCTGGGTGGCAACCACAGCGCCCAGCGCCATCGCCGTTGCGGACTGGTAAAGGAGTCCCGTTGAGGGGAGATCCAGCCACTGGCCCCAGTGACCGTTCATCCAGTACTGGAAATAAAAAGCTGCCATCGCCGCGAAACTCTGGATTATACCCAGAAAAAGGTATGCACGTACAAGCAGGGAACGGGTGATAATGTGCTCCCCCAGATCGCGGGGGGGGCGATCCATCAGTCCCGGTTCGGGTGGTTCATCACCCAGTGCCAGCGCCGGCACCATATCGGTTCCGAGATCGATCGCGAGTATTTCCATCACACCGAGCGCGAGCGGGATCCGCCCGCGGCTCAATGCCCAGAAGATAAAGGG
>PLLR01000080.1:0-1898 GCA_003141335.1 Methanoregula sp.
TTTGTTTCTGAGTTTATCCCAGATACCGATAGGGTGATTTCGTACTCCCCGTTTCATAGTTGCATCGAATCCAAGAGGTTTAACTCCGAAATACCCCTTGTCCCGGTAGACTACTTCACCTTCTTTTGAGAGATCAATTTCGCTATCATGGAGTGATGCAGTAGTAGTCTGGAGTTCTCGGATCAATCCGAAGTCACAGTCTTCTTTGGTATGGACTTTAAACCCAAAAAATGATTTGGAATTCTTTTTCGTCCATGTACCCTCTTTACTTCTTCGTGTTCTGGCCTGGTCTCCCCGGAGCTTGTCTGCGGGAGCATGTCCCGGATCAGCAGTGATGAATGTGGCATCCTGGATCGTCCCTTTTTTGATCTTCAATCCCATGTCATCCTGCTGACGTTGAAGTTCCTGCCTTATCAGCTCAAGTTTCCCTGGGTTGATGAGTCGTTCCCGGAAAAACCAGATTGTAGAGTTATCCGGTATCTTTTCGGGAAATCCGAGAAATTTCAGGAACGAGATCTTGTCATTTGCCTGTCGTTCAAGTTCGGGGTCCGATAATCCATACGTTGATTGAAGGACCAGCATCTTGACCATGAGTATGACATCGATGTTCGGTCTTCCTCCTTGTTCCGTGGTGTTGGTGTATAATTCTCCAATTATGGGTCTGAACATGTCTCATTCAATACGTGTATCAAACTCCGCTACTTTGTCTCCTGATTCTACTACTCGCTTATAGCGTTCCTCCAACGCAAAATCAAGAAGACTTTCCATGCATTCCGTAGGCGGTACTAAGATAAAGTACTATCGGTGTTTTTTAATAATTCTCTATAATATTTTTTTAAGAAAGTCATTACTTGTAGTGTTGCCATGCACCGGTGCCTTGCATCAATATATATGGTAAAATTTAGCACGGATAGTATACGTTCTTCGGAACGTCCTGAACAACGTTTATCAAAACGTTCATATATTCATAATCTGTCAATATCGATGTATTTTCCGGAGAATCATATGTATAAAGTTCTTTATGTTGATGATGAACCCGTTCTCCTTGAAATTGCAAAGATTTTTCTGGAAAAAACACAGGAGTTCAGCATTGACGTATCAACTTCTGCATATGACGTTTTAAGATCGGAGAAATTAAAATCGTACGATGCTATCATCTCCGATTACCAGATGCCGGGGATGGACGGCATTACGTTCCTCAAACATATCCACACCGAATTTGGTGATATCCCCTTTATAATATTCACCGGAAAGGGCAGGGAAGATGTGGTCATTACAGCACTCAACAATGGTGCTGATTATTACGTTAATAAAGGCATAGATCCAAGATCCCGGTTTGATGAACTCTCTCATAAGATAAAAAAGGCAGTCGGGAGACGGCAGGCACGCGAAGCGATTAAAACCTCCGAGCGGCGTTTATCGGATATCATCAACTTCCTTCCCGATGCAACCTTTGCCATCGATCTTGAAGGAAAAGTGATTGCATGGAATAAAGCAATGGAGGAGATGACCGGAGTCCAGAAAACTACCATAATCGGGGAGGGAGATCATATCTATGCCCTGCCATTTTATGGAAAACGGCGACCATTGCTCCTCGATCTCATACTCAGGGAGAATAAAGAGATCGAAGAAAAATATCCATTCATCAATCACGAGGACAACAAACTCATTTCTGAAATGTACTTCCCGATGCTGCATGGCGGTAAAGGTGCCTTTCTCTGGTTCATCGCATCGCCGCTCTATGACGCAAACGGGANNCAGGATGCAATCTTTCTTATTGAAAACATGAGGTTCATCAGTTGCAACAGCCGGGCAATAGATATATTCGGGTGCACGAAAAGACAAGAAATCCTCGGGAGAACACTCATCGATTTTTCCCCGGTCATGCAACCTGACAG
>PLLR01000080.1:1941-3160 GCA_003141335.1 Methanoregula sp.
GTCAGGGATGTGAGCGAGCGAAAACAGGCAGAAGAAGCGTTAATGGAAAGCGAGCGGACATACCGGAACGTTGTCGAAGACCAGGCAGAGCTGATCTCGCGTTTCCTTCCGGATGGAACACACATATTCGTAAACAAGGCATACTGCCAGTATTTTAATAAATCCCGCCAGGATCTCATCGGAAAAAAGTTCTTCCCCAGAATCCCGCAGGAAGATCATCGGAATGTCAGAGAGCATTTCGCATCGTTAAAAAAGGAAAATTCTTCTGCCATTGATACGCATCGCATCATTATGCCGGATGGATCTATCCGGTGGCAGCGGTGGTCTGATCGGGCAATATTTGACAAAAAAGGTTCGGTTATCGAATACCAGTCCGTGGGACGGGATATTACGGAAAATAAACGGATGGAAGATGCACTTGCTCTTGCCTGCCAGAAAATGAACCTCCTCTCAAGCATCACCCGGCATGATATTCTCAACCAGCTCACGGTTCTTTCAGGTTATCTGACATTATCTGAAGAATTTACCTCTGACGAAAAGCTCCTCAGTTTCATTAAAAAAGAGACTGCCGCAACCGAAAGGATCAACCAGCAGATCGCGTTTACCAAAGAATACCAGGATATCGGGGTTCGTGCACCTCAATGGCAGAATGTACATGACACGATTGTTACCGCTGCTAACCTGCTCGACCTGAATCTGGTTGATATTCAGATACACTTCAACGATACCGAGATCTATGCAGATCCCCTTTCAGAGAAGGTTTTTTTCAATCTTTTGGAAAATGCAGTGAGGCATGGGGAAAAGACCAGTGTGATTCAATTTTCATCTCGTGAGAACGGTGATAAGCTGACCATTATATGTGAGGATAACGGGGTTGGCATCGATGCGGAAACGAAGAAACATCTTTTTGTGCGGGGTTATGGAAAAAACACTGGATTTGGTTTATTTCTGATACGGGAGATCCTCGCTATCACCGGAATTACCATTATTGAGAATGGTGAACCCGGGAAAGGCGCACGGTTTGAAATCACCATACCGAAAGAAGCATACCGGTTCATTGCCGCCCAGAAAGATCGCTACCCGAAAATAACCGAAGTACCGATATAACCTGGTACCCCGTTTCCCTGCACGAATACTATTGGGGATACCATAAAAGGGCACATTGCTGTTTTTTTGTGAGTAACGCATGTATTGAAAGGGTTACAAAGATGGGGGCAAA
>PLLR01000013.1 GCA_003141335.1 Methanoregula sp.
TTTATACGTAACAACACGCTGTTATAAGATGGATAATCAAATGGCAAGCGTCCCATTAAAAAAGGTGAGAACCCGTTATTTTTGATCCTTGATTTTTTTCTGCATTTTATCGACAAAATCCCGGACGGTATCGATCTGATTTATCAGAGTGAAGAGCTTTTCTTCAGTGATTCCGTGATATTCATGTGATAACAGGTTACGATAGGTTACGAGTCCGATCATGGATGCGGTGAGATCGTTATCGATACATTCATTTTTCCTGAGCAGAACGAATATTTCCCGGTATGTGGATGGTATCCCCAGGTTGTGTGCAATTGTGATTTCGCTACCAAGGTCAAACACCCGGTTGAGCAGGGAAAAAAGGATCATGGATGCAGCATAGAAATTGCGCTTATCATGAAAATCCTGGATTTAGCTTATTTTAAGATCCTCGAGATCCTGAATATATTGTTGGATATCAAAAAAGATTGTTCCTATCCGCTCGACATCGTAGTGGATTTTTGTATCCATATTAAAAATCACCCGGGAATACCAATTGCATGAAGGCAGTGTTTCCTGATGAGGGGAGCACAATCAAGGTATTCCCTGACTGTGGTTACCGTTATGCGATGGAGGTACAGATCATCTTTGCAGAATAGAATTTTTCCTTCCTTTAAGACCCTGAACCTGATAGTGAGGGGAAGATCATGGAACAGGCTCACATCAATTTTCCCTGATCCATAGCTGAGTATGTCTACGCGGTCTGATTCAACTATATTTGTCCGGGTGACGACACAAAGATCGATATCTGAGAATTGTCGTGACTGGTCTCGTGCAACCGAGCCGAAGAGAATGAGTGCTATGACGTTCTTTTTTGTGTGGAGTTCGTCTATTACCGGTTTTATGTTGACACTGTTCACGATTGTATCACGTGTTCCCAATGCTGGTTATAACACACTGTAGTAAAGGATGAGTGCTCTTATATGTTTTTAGTTAAATCATTAAAAAATCCGCCAGCTGCTGTTGACCACGTCCCAAAAACCTGAACAAAAACCCACCATCCCCCCTATTCTCCGACGTGATCGCATTGGCGGGCAATAGCGGGCTTCCGGCAGCCTTTCGCACCCTCACCCGCCACATAAAACAGGTGGTAAAAAACGTGACCAACCGGAGCCCGCTAAAGAGCAGGCTCAAAATTCGATTAAACGGGTTATTTTGGAGAAATAACCATTTAAAACAGTATTCTCTATCGGCGTGGACACCACTTCCCCAAAAACCCGAAAACGGGATCGGTAAATTGGCAAACGGAGCCCGAAATGGACTCGAAATAGATCATCTCTCCGGGATAGGGTTTTGCCCATAAAAATCCGGGTTCGAGGGTTTTTCAGGATCCCTGCAAACTCTGTTTTTTACTCATGGATACCGGGGCAAAGGCGCGTATCGACAAAATATCAGCCGGCGTGATTAACAAAAAGTGCCACGGCATTTCTCATCGGGACACGACTTAAAAAATTGTGTGAACAATTTTCCCGATCACTCTACACTTCTTTCTTTAACCGATGACTGATGCAGACGAATCCGATCCCTGCTTCCTTTCAGTTACCAGTACTTCCATGAATCAGGTGGAAGAGCCAGTCCCGGTTCCTGAGTTTCCAAACCCAACTCCCGTTATACTATCATCCATAGGAATGCTCGCTGTCGTATTGTTTATTAAAAAAAGGCAATAACACCATTTTCATTAAGGGAACGACGTTGATCTTTGCAGGACGAGATTTCGCGTAGTGTTTGTGAAACCTGCATGGGCGATAGCAATACCATTAATGCGTTGTTGATGACAGGATTGTTGTGTGCCGGATTTTTATATTTTGGATTTTTTGAGCGGGTTTATATTGAGCGGGTTTATAGAAAGGGTAATTATTTTTTTCCCGATACGCTGGCTCCAGTAGTTCAATGTTCCGGAAAAAATCCGGTCTCGCGCAACAAACAAATTACGGGTTTTTGGTCACGGCAGGTTCCACATTTTCCTAAAAGAGAAACAGAGAACCCAAGGGACATCATGGGGCATATATGAGATTGATATAAAAAGACAGGGGGTTGCCATGCACCGTCGCCTTGCATTTATTCATATTCTTCTATGTAAAAGAATGGATTATCTCCAGGAGGAGAGTAATTATGAGAAAAATGAAATTTGGAATTCTGCTTGTGTTTGCAGTACTCGCCCTTATATCGGTTGCATCGGCAGCATTACCCTCACAGGTTACTGCAACAATAGCATCACCGGGGACAGCAACACATTCCTATTGGGATGTTGACGTAACAAATGGCGGCGGAGATATTCCGGCTGCGAGTGATTATGTTGGATGGTGTGCTGATTCAGTATGGACCTTAAATCCGGGCACACACATATTCAATGTTTATTCAAGCCTTGAAGCACTGCCCGCCGGCCTTCCCACTGTAAATTGGAACAAAGTCAACTATGTAATCAACCACAAAGATGGCGCGAATGCAGCAACCATTCAGGCAGTTATCTGGTATTATGATCACGGTGAAATCACTTGGAACCCAGCAGCCCCGTTGGGCCCAGTCAACGCGGCCGATAGGGCTGCATTAATTGCTGCTGCAGACGCAAATGGGGTGGGATATGTTCCGGGCCCCGGAGATATATATGCAGTGATCCTCTGGAGTTCGAGGACAGTTCAGCCGGTATTCATTGAATTACCCATTCCAACAATTCCATCCCCTGAGTTCCCCACACTTGCTCTGCCAGTCGCAATGCTGATTGGTGTAGTTGGTGCTGTGCAATACATCAGAGCACGGAAAGAATAATCTGAAACCTTCAAAAAATAATCTTTTTACCTTTCATTTTCAGAATTTATCGCTTACGATATCAGGAAATTGATCCTGAATGGTATACTCTCTAAAATAACACATGTTCTCGTTTTTATCAGATTCTTCGATAAGAAGGTTGCTCATATCTCTCCTGCTAAGTTCATCGTAGATCCCGGCTA
>PLLR01000112.1 GCA_003141335.1 Methanoregula sp.
CATGTCCTGAACAGGTCGGCACTTCCCGCAAACATGACACCGGTTGTGGGACAGTTCTTTACTATCCGGAGAACGACCGATGGGGCAACCAGTGTGGTAAAAATTATCAATGTCACCCCTTCAACGATCACCTGGGATGAGAATCATGAACTGGTGGGCAAGAACCTGACCTTTTCGATCAAGCTTGTGGCGATTAACAAAAAATAATGAATATTTGGGGGCTCTGGAGAAACGTTGAATAAAAACCTGAACGCTCAAAAAGAATTTTTCTCCCGCCATGTTGTGCTCCCCCACAAATGCGATAATTCCGGGACTTACGCACCTGGCACCGAAAGATCCTTAAGGAGCTCTGGGCTTATTCCCGGTACGGTATCCGGAGGTTTTTTTTGTATTGAGGATGCCAGCATCGTGGAGATTTGCCAGGACGGGCCCCCGCTGAAGAATCCGTTCAAAGAGGTTGCACGGACTGTCAGAGTGGTATATCTAAAGAAAACGGGGTCTGCACTGGTGAAGGGTTGATGCGATCTCTCATGTTTTCACTATCTGGAGTGTCACGGGTACATACCCCCTGATCTCCCCAATTCGACCTCCATTTTCCCGTTCCGGAAGGACTTTTAGCACTAATTCGGGAAAAACCAGCACTATTGTTTTGGGAATCCCCCGGTACTTAGCCCATTCGGTTGTCTGGGGCTAAATTGCAGCTGGAAATGACCGCTAATAGCACCTATTGGATGGCAAATCTCCACTCATATTACCTCCAGTCCGTGGAATGTGGAAAAACGCGGGTTTTGATGATGTCGTTTTCAGGGTCTGTTCGGTAAGAATTCCGGGATCCGGAAGAGATCATGGTGCGACTGGTTGGTGCTTGATAAAATATCAGGGATAATAGAACCTATGCTAATGGCAATAAAGAGAGCTTATTTTTTGAAATCTTTTTAATTTTAAACAGGTTTCCCCAAAAAACACCATGGGCCCGGCCGGATTCGAACCGGCGACCTCCGCCGTGTAAGGGCGACGTCATAACCAACTAGACCACGAGCCCGGTCTCTTACTAATGTTTCCCTGCACCCTATTAACATTGTTGATATCCCCAAATATATACCCTGATTCTGCATAGGGCATGAGATTGAGAAATGACTTAACATTCAGAATTAAAAAAAAATTTGGGCAAGAAAAAGATGTGAATTTGTCATTCATTCTTGAGTTTGATATCTATTGCATATTTTTCTGCATTCCTGTCAGCCATTGCCTGGATAACTGCGATCTCGGCATCCTGTCGTGTTGGCTTGAACAGGTGACGGAACCGTTTCTGGGTCTTGAGATATTCTTCAACCGGTTTGCGGACAACCTTTTTTGCTTTTACTACCTTACCATCGACCATTTCATAATTAACCCAGAGTCCTGTCTCGATTGCCAGTTTTGCAACAGCGATAGTCTGATCTCCCTCAAAACCCCAGCCGGTACAGCAGGGTGCATGAACCTGGACATAGCACGGACCCCTGGTGTTGATTGCCTTCTCTACCTTCTGCATGAGATCAGCGGGATAGGCAATTGATGCGGTCGCAACATAGGGTGCACCATGTGCTGCAAGAATCTGCGGCATATCCTTTTTCGGAAGTTTGTTGCCAAATGAGCATTTACCTGCCGGGGTTGTAGTGGTGCTCGCATCGTACGGTGTGGCACCGGAACGCTGGATACCGGTGTTCATGTAGGCTTCATTGTCGTAGCATATGTAGGTAAAGTCATGACCGCGTTCAAAGGCACCGCTGATACAGATCATACCGATATCGAAGGTGGCCCCGTCACCCGCCATGATGACTACTTTCTCTTTCCTGCCTTGTTTTTTAAGCGCCGCTTCGACACCTGATGCAACTGCCGATGCGTTTTCAAAGAGGGAGTGTATCCAAGGTACCTTCCAGGCTGTCTCCGGGTAGGGTGTGGAGAACACTTCCATGCACCCCGTAGCTGAAACAACAATGGTATCCGTACCGGCGGCTTTTGTTACCAGTCTTGCCACCAGTGCAGCACCACATCCGCCACATGCCCGGTGTCCGCAATCAAATAATTCAAGCGTTTTGTCAACCATGTCAGAGCACCTCCTTGCGTAACCCATAGAACATGTCGCCCTGCCCCTTCTCGACGAGTGCGACAATCGCTTTGATGTCTCTCTTTCTGACGTCTCTTCCGCCAAGGCCGATGATATAATCCTTTACCGGGATGCCGGAACTATAGAGTGCATCCTTAACCTCCAGGGCAACCGCACCTTTTGCACCCAGTGAAATGTTCTTGTCGAGCACGGCAACTCGTTGTACATGGGAAAGTGCCTTAGCGACATCTTCAGTAGGAAACGGGCGGAAAACACGGATCTTGAGCAGGCCGACTTTTTTGCCTTCATCACGCATCTCATCTATTGCGTCCTTGGTAGTACCGCAGATAGAGCCCAATGCAACGATCGCTGTGTCAGCATCTTCAAGGCGATACCCTTCGACCATTGCACTATAATCTCTTCCGAACATCTGGCCGAATTCTTTTCCTGCCTTATGGATGATTGCTTTTGATTCCTTGAGGGCACGATCCATTTCATACTTGAATTCAAGATAATAATCCGGTGTGGCATACATTCCGAAACTGATAGGGTCTGCTGCGTCAAGCCGTTCGTAGGGTGTGAATTTCGGAAGGAATCGATCAATATCTTCCTGCGAGAGCATATCGATGGGTTCGTAAGTGTGTGAAAGGATGAAGCCGTCAAAGCAGACAAATGCGGGGAGCAGGACTGAATGGTCTTCTGCAACACGGTATGCAAGGTAGTGCAGGTCAGTTGCCTCCTGGTTATCCTCTGCATAGAACTGCAGCCAGCCTGAGTCCCGGAGAGATATAGAGTCCTGCTGGTCATTCCATATGGAAAGGGGTGCACCAAGTGCCCGGTTGGCAATGGACATCACAATCGGGAGGCGCATGCCGGCAGCGTTAAAGCAGACCTCAAACATAAGGGCGAGCCCCTGTGAAGTTGTTGCAGAATAGGTGCGGGAGCCTGCGGCGCTCGCACCAATGCAGGCAGAGAGCGCAGATAATTCATTCTCGACAGTGATGTATTCCGCGTCAAGCTGACAATTTGCAACCATATCGGCAAGTGCCTCGACAATATGAGTCTGCGGTGTGATCGGGTAAGCAGCGATCACCTGCGGACGACAGAGTCGGACTGCATCTGCCACTGCATGTGACCCTTCGGTTATCTCCCTCATCTACTTCTCCTCCTGTTTCATCTCAATCGCTTCACCCGGGCATTCTTCGGCGCAGATCCCGCATCCCTTGCAGTAGGTGTAATCAGGGGCCACGAATCCCTCTTCAGTCTCATGGATACATCCCTCAGGGCAAAGGGTCATACACGACCCGCATTTGGTACATTTCTCCTTGTCAAAGACCGGTTTGAAGACACGCCACGAGCCGGTTTTGTTGTCACGGGACTTTCCCGGCCGGGCTCTGCATCCTACAGCAAGTGCCATTATGCAGCCCCCTTTATCTTGTCATACGCCTGGCGGGCAGCTTCGATATTTTTTATTGCAAGTTCCTTCGGGAAACGGTGATTGAGAGCATTTTCCAGTGCGGAAAATTTTATCTCCCCCGATGCGGCGGCAAAAGCTCCCATAAGTGATGTGTTGGTGATGGGGAGCCCGATTGCCTTCAACGCTATTGAAGTTGCATCGATCGTGATCAACTTCACACCTTCCGGCACCTTGTAGTCAGGAACTTTTTCCGTGTTCACAATCACAATGCCTCCCTTCTTTACACCCTGGAACACATTCACATCTTTGATTAAGGTGCTGTCCTGCACAATGATATAATCCGGTTCATAGACCTGACTCCGTTTGCGGATGATTTTGTCATCGAATCGTACAAAAGCCTGGACTGGTGCCCCCCGCCGCTCAACACCGAATGCCGGGAAGGCCTGGGCAAAGACGCCCCCTTCGAATGCAGCGACGGCAATTAGTTCAGCAGCAGTGACAGAGCCCTGACCGCCCCTGCCGTGGATGCGTAGTTCTCTCAAGAAAAATCCTCAATAATCTTACATGATTAATCGATATAAATCTACAGATCTACATCAAGCCCGAGAATTTCAGTTTTTCCACAAAATACATCCCGAGCGATCCTGACCAGGCCCCTTGATGCGCACCATTCATCGAAAACTGCCACATCGCGGCCAAGAAGAGCTTCAACTTCAGGAGCGATGACGGGTGCAAGACTGCCGGCAAGGGCTACGGTTGCGCGGGTGTTTAACAAGAGAAGCGCAGCACATTCCATCGCAGCAAACATGGCAACAGACCGCATGCGCTCGTTTTCCGGAAGGGAAAAATTGACTCCTGCATGCTGGAAAGCCTCATTTGCCGTGCACTCACCCGCATCGATTCTTCGTATCGCTCCCACATCGAGTGCACCATGAAGCATGCCCGGTGCAAAAATGCAGGCGTCAAACGCTCCTACCAGTTTTCCTGAGGTGACGAGAAGGGTGACGGTATTTGAGCTGACATCGGAAACAATGACATCATCACCAAGAGTACAACTGACCTCGTAGGCAATACCGATCTTTTCAGGACTCGACTGGTGTGAATATACCTTGAAACGGGGATCTGTGGGAGAGCCACGGTGGAGACCAGGTATGACAATAGCAGGGATCCCGCTCTGTGCAATCTGGTCAAAAACTTTTGTTCCGCCTCCGATGTGCTGTCCTGCCCCATCGCGGCTGATCAGGCCACGGTTTTTTACTTTGCTGATAGGGGTGATTGACGAAATATTGTCGCCCATCGAATAGCAGAGCGCAATCCCTTCAATTTCATCAACCGGACATATCCTCGAGAGATCCCGTATCGAGAACTCTTTTGCAGCCTCTCGTGAGATCTTGAATGTTCCCCGTTCTCCGGCAAAACGCATGGCAGTTGTGCCGTGATCGATCCCAATGAACATAACAGTAATCCTATAGCAAGGATGACATATTATGTAGTGATGTTTGATGTCGTGACGGGTGGCGCCGGGTTTATCGGCTCACACCTGGTTGATACTCTCGTGGCACAGGGCAACGAGGTCCTGGTGATCGATTCCCTCTGCGCCGGGCGCAGGGAAACGATTGCACGGCACATAGATTCCCGGAAGGTCCGGTTCGTGCAAAAAGACCTTCTTGGCGACGGGTGGCAGGATGCCATACAGGGAGCGGACAGGCTTTTTCATCTCGCAGCGGATCCTGATGTACGGCAGAGTGCTGTGAACCCGGACCCGACTATGCAGAACAATATCATGGCTACGTACCGGGTCCTCGAAGCTATGCGTCGGCACGATGTTCCCGAACTTGTGTTCACCTCGACGTCAACGGTGTATGGCGACGCGACGGTCATCCCGACACCGGAGAGCTATACCCCGCTCGAACCCATCTCCGTGTACGGGGCGAGCAAGCTTGCCTGTGAGGCGCTGATCTCTGCGTACTGCCACTCGTTTGGTATGAAGGCATGGACGTTCCGGTTTGCCAATATCATAGGCTCGCGGAGTGGCCACGGCGTGATCAACGATTTTATCCGGAAACTTGAGGAGAATCCGGCTGAACTGGAGATCCTCGGCGACGGGAAACAGACCAAATCCTACCTTGAAGTGCACGAGTGCGTAGCGGCGATGCTCTATACGGTCGGGCATGCCCGGGCCACGGTCAACACGTTCAATATCGGCTCAGAGGACTGGATCGACGTGAAGAGCATAGCGGAGATTGTCACCGATGAGATGCACCTCCCTCAGACAAAGTTCAGGTTTACCGGGGGTGAACGCGGGTGGATCGGGGATGTGCCGAAGATGCAGCTTGCGGTAGACAGGATCAAGGCGCTCCGCTGGAAGCCTCAGGTCGGTTCACGGGAAAGCGTACGTATCGCCGTCAGAGCGATGCTTACGGAACGGCAGAACCCACAATGATGGCGCGCAGACCCCACAACGAGACCTCAACAGCAGTGATTCCCATGAAATATATCGTCATTCTTGCAGATGGCATGGCGGATGAGCCGCTCATGCAGCTGGGGGGTAAAACCCCTCTTGAATATGCAAAAACGCCGAATATGGACTGGATGGCGCAAAACGGCGCATGCGGGATGCTCCGGACAATTCCTGATGACTTTGAGGCAGGAAGTGATATTGCCAATATGTCCATCCTTGGATATGCGCCCAGGAAATATTATACCGGCCGTGGTCCGCTCGAAGCGGTCAGTATGGGGATCGATCTTGATGCACGCGATGTTGCGTACCGATGCAACTTGGTAACCGTTGAAAACGGGACCATGGCAGACTTTTCTGCGGGACATATCTCAAGCCCGGAGGGTGCCGCCCTCTTTACCTCTTTGGAAAAAGAGATTCCCCGGGTAATGTTCAGGTCCGGAGTCAGCTACCGCAACCTGCTTGTCATTCCTGGGGGAAAAGGATCTGTTTCGACACCGCCACATGATATCGTGGGGAAAAAGATTGCAGAGTATCTTCCGAAGGGAGATGATGAAGCCCTGCTCCTGCAGTGCATGGATAAGAGCAGGGAAGTATTTGCTGGCCATCCGGTCAATGTCGCGCGGTGCAGGGCTGGTAAGTCACCGGCAACCCAGATCTGGCCTTGGAGCGGAGGATACAAACCTTCGTTTCCCCGGTTTTTTGAGAAGTATGGGAAGAAAGGGGGCATGATCTCTGCTGTTGACCTCCTGAACGGGATTGCCCGGTCTGCAGGTATGGAAATAATCACGGTACCGGGTGCCACCGGTTACCTTGATACCGATTACGCAGCGAAAGGACGGTACGCGATCAACGCGATTAAACACCTTGACTTTCTCTATCTCCACATTGAAGCGCCTGATGAAGCGGGGCATCTGGGGAACATTGAGGAAAAGGTTCGCGCGATTGAGCAGGTAGATGGCGTTATCGGCATGATTCTTGAAGAGTTCGATGGTATACTTGCGGTGCTTCCCGATCACCCGACCCCGATCAGGGTTAAGACCCATACGAGGGATCCGGTCCCCTTCGTGGTTGTCGGTAAAGGAAAGGACGCGACAGAACATTTTTCAGAAAAAGCAGCTCGTTCCGGGAAATTCGGGATGAAAAACGCGGAAAACTTCCTTTCGTTTCTCTTCTCATGAGTTGTGCGGCATCAGACCCCTGCTTCATCATCAAATCAGTGGGGGTAACTTTCATCACCTGCCGCACCAGACTCGTTCTTTTTTCTTTGTCTGAGGATATAGATTTGTCCCTGTAAGAAGCCTATATCGGGAAAATCTGTCTTGTTATCCGGAAATAATCCAATGCAGTTAATACCGATGGCGTAGAGGTTTAGTGAGATGAAAAAGAACCTGCTGATGTGGGATGAAACACTCTTCCGTGACCCCGAGGTACTGGAGATTGATTATGTTCCCGAGCAGTTCGAATTCCGTGATGCCCAGATGCGCGAACTGGCATTCCAGATCCGGCCCGGACTCCGTGGGGGAAGACCGCTCAATACGGTGTGCAAGGGGCTGCCCGGCACGGGAAAGACCACAAGTATTAAAAAACTCTTTGCAGAGATCGAGGAAACGACAAAAAAACTTGTGCCGGTGTATATAAACTGCCAGATCGATAACACCAAATTTGCAATACTTTCCCAGATCTACAAAAAGCTCGCCGGGCATCTCCCGCCGTCATCCGGCACATCCTTCAAGCAGGTGTTTGATGCCGTCGCCCGCATCCTGATCAAAGAGGAGATTGTGCTGCTTGTCGCGCTCGATGACGCGAACTACCTGCTCTACGAAAACGAGATTAACAAGGTGCTCTACACCCTGCTCCGGTCCCATGAGGCCTACGAGGGAACCCGGATCGGTGTGATGGTGGTTGTCAGTGATCTTGATGTGGATCTCAGCCGTGCGGTTGATGCCCGTGTTGCATCTGTATTCCGTCCCACCGAGATCTATTTCCCGCCTTACGAGAATGCCGAAATCCAGGAGATCATGAGGGCGAGAGTGACGCAGGGCCTGTTCCAGGGTGTGTTGAGCGAAGAATTGCTTAACCTTGTCGTTGAACAAACCCTCACGAGCGGGGATCTGCGGGTAGGCATTGATCTTTTAAAACGGGCGACCCTCAGTGCAGAACGTGCAGCCCGGCGCAGTATCGGGCGGGAAGATATCTGCGGGGCTTATGAGATCTCAAAATACCTTCACCTGTCCTACACGATAAAAACGCTCAAGGACGAGGAGCGGTTGATTCTCAAATCATTTGCCGGGAGAAGCGTAAAGGATCGTGAGATGAACGCCGGTGATGTGTATAAATCCATCAGGGAATCGCAGTCGATCGGCTACACGCGTTTCTATGAGATCGTTAAAAAAATGGATGCAATGCGGCTGATAAACCTGCAGTACCGTGATGGGAAAGGGAGAACGCGGATCATCACCCTCCGGTACGACCCGGCAAAGGTCCTGGAATATCTCGCATAATCCAAAGATCAGTTTGAAAAATATTATCTGTTCCCAAATCCTCTTTTATGATACAGGGGTTTTTGCATATGCTGAGTGTTAATGAACTGGCACTGGAGATTTTTGAGAGTTTAGCTGAAATACCAGAGGAATTTAACTGTACCTTCCATGAACTGGACAATGGCGCACGTATTGTTGACTGCGGTGTAAGCACCCGCGGGGGATATGCAGCCGGCAGGGCATTCACCGAGATCTGTATGGGTGGACTGGGCGAAATCAATTTCCGCATGGGACACATCAAGGACTTCCCCATGCCGTTCATAGATGTTATGACTGACTTCCCGTCAATTTCGTGTCTCGGTTCACAGAAAGCCGGGTGGACGGTCAAGGTGGGCAACTACTTTGCGATGGGAAGCGGCCCGGCCCGGGCGCTCTCCCTCAAACCAAAGCACACGTTTGAAGTGATCGAGTACGAGGATGATTTCGACTGGGCTGTAATCTGCTTAGAGAGCGACCACCTCCCGAATGCCGAAGTTATGAATAAGATTGCAGAAGAGTGCAATGTGGATGTGGCAAATGTCTGTGCAGTCGTTGCACCTACCTCTTCGATAGTCGGTTCAATCCAGGTTTCAGGACGCTGTGTTGAGACCGCAATCTATAAGCTCAACGAGCTCGGGTTTGACACCCGGAAAGTTATCGCTGCAATGGGAACCGCACCTGTCCCGCCGGTCAGGGGATCAAAGCTTGCCATGGGTGTCACCAACGACGCTACTATCTATCACGGCAGGATCAACCTCACGATGAATGCACCCGAGATCAAGGACTACCTCGAGAAGATCCCGAGCAGCAAGTCCAAGGGATACGGCAAGCCGTTCAACGACATCTTCAAGGAAGCAAACTATGACTTCTACCAGATCGACACTTCGCTTTTCTCACCTGCAGAGGTTGTCATCAACGAGCTATCCTCAGGGGCTGTGTATCACGTCGGCAAGGTCAACACCGATGTGACGCTGAAGTCGTTTGGGTTGATGTAATCCCATAAACTACCCTTTTTTTCAGGATGTTCATACCAGGACAAATCCTTACAAAAGAGCGTGCGGGTGGATCTGCGGTAAACCATCCCGTATAATGCGGTGTCTTACCCGATATACTACAGATGAACCTCCCCTTGACGCGTATCAGGTTAAAAAATGATTCCGGGAATTGATCAGATTTTTAAATTGTTTTTGATGCGTCGGGGTATTATGGTGCTTTTCTCATTGTCATCAGGAATGGCAGCAGCAACACGACAGCAATGATCCCGAGGAATTGCAGGAAAAAATACAATAGATCCTCGCGACCCTGGTCATAGAACCTGAGATCCACAGACAGCGTCTTATCCCACTGGACCATGGTTGTATTATCCGGGTATCGCGTGACATTGGCGCCAGGGCTGAATCCGGCAAGCAGGGGGTTTTGCACATTGAATTCCTGTGGGAGCGTAATATTGACGTGATAAGGACTTTTGAAATATGCCTGCAGGTGGTTATCGCGAAGGGGCGCGATATACGACACGGTATAATTCCCTTGTTCGAATGTGATGGCCCGGGTATTGCTGGTAAACGAGGGGCTGGTCTGGTTGAACCGGCAGGGAGAACAATTCCCGGACAGCTGCACCTCTCCTACCGTGAGAGGTATGGGTTCACCAAGCATACCGGTATCCGCAAACTCATACCGGGACACATCAGCAATCTCGATCGAAGCCCGGTACGCAGTGCCGTTGGGGAACACCAGATAATCTGCTGAGAGCGCACCCACAGGAGGGATAGCAATCAGCGTGATTATAAGTGCAGTGCAGAGAGCAGCGATGGCATATCTGCGTTGATTTCTATCGGGGGCTCGCATTGTTTGATCACCGTATCCGGGTCCTTGAGCAGATGCCCGGTAACGACACAGACAATCCGTTCATTCCGGTCAATCATACCACTTTCCACCAGTTTTCGTATACCTGCAACTGAGGCAGCTGATGCCGGCTCAACACCTATTCCTTCCCTGCGGGCAAGATCCCGTTGCATCTGCAGGATCTCCTCATCGGTGACTGACTCGGCAAGTCCGCCGGTCTTCCGGATAGCCGTGAGGGCTTTTTCCGCATTGACGGGTGCCCCGATCCGTATGGCGGTCGCAACGGTCTCAGGATTCTGCTCCGGAATCACTTCCGGAAGATTCTCACGGATTGCACGCACGATTGGGCTTGACCCCTGAGCCTGGATGCCGGTCATCATCGGTATCCGGTCCATGAAACCAAGTTCCTGTAACTCCAGGAACCCTTTGTAGACTGCTGAAATATTGCCTGCATTGCCCACAGGCAGCACAAACCGGTCCGGGATCTCTCCGAGCTGGTCAAGCGCTTCAAAACCTATGGTTTTTTGGCCTTCCAGGCGATAGGGGTTGATGGAATTTAACAGGTAAAGTCCATGCGATAAACAGAGAGCGTGCACCATCTCAAGAGCACGATCAAAATTCCCGCGGATTGAAATAACCTTGGCACCATGCATCAGGGCTTGTGCTACCTTGCCAACCGCCACTTTTCCGGCAGGAAGCAGGACAACAGCGGGAATCCCTGCCTTCGCTGCATAGACTGCAAGACTTGCCGAAGTATTCCCTGTGCTTGCGCAGGCGACACTCTTTTTCCCGAGCTGAAGTGCCATCGAGACACCGACTGTCATCCCACGATCCTTGAATGAACCGGAGGGGTTCATGCCCTCGTGTTTTGCGTACAGGTGCAAAAGCCCCATCTCTTCACCGAGCCGCTTTAAGTGATAGAGCGGGGTGCCGCCTTCGTGCAGGGTGACCGGATCGATCCTTACCGGGAGCAGTTCACGGTACCGCCATACCGAGAGCGGCCGCTTCTCCCATATCGCTTTTGTTACGGTTATTTCTTCCAGCGGGTATTTCACCGCAAGAAGATGACCGCATTTTTTGCAATTATACAGGATCTCGTCAGCGGGATAGGTGGCTCCACAGTTGACGCACACGAGATGGTACATGGAATAGTATTGGTCTTTTGATCACATATAGGCGTGCGGTTTCATACGATGAGCAAGTGCATTCTATTGATTTATTTAAATCATTTCACGAAAGATTGGGCTGGTATCATTTTTTTGTGCACTACCCTCTCATCGTAAGAAGTGAGTGATAGAGTGCATCCTTACGGTCTTTCTCTACCGGGAATCCGCTACGTGTTCTCTTTACTTCCCCGGGATCAATATCTGAGAAGAGGAGCTGCTCTGCGTCATTAGCACGACTGACAATCGTCCCATGGGGATCTGCAGTCATCGATGCACCCGAATACTGATCAACCGGAGTCTTTCCGGTCGTATTTACACCCAGAATATACATCTGGTTTTCTGCAGCCCGTGCCGTGATGAACAGTTCCCAGTGCCTGATACGGCTTTGAGGCCATGCTGAGGGAACAAAAACTGCCTGGACTCCCTTTTGTGCGTATATCCGGAACAATTCCGGGAACCGGAGGTCATAACAGATCGCAATGCCGCAGGTAAGCGAATCGAGGGTAAAAATACCTAATTCTGTTCCCGGGATGAACATTTTATCCTCATGCGATGGAGAGAACAGGTGAATCTTTGCATACGATGCAAGAATCCTGCCATCATTCCCAATCACAACCGCGGTATTTTTTGCACATGTGCTGGATCGCTCCCGGAATGATCCCATAACAGCGATCCTGTAATCTTGTGCATATCCCTGGAGAGTTGTGACGATACTCCCCTCATAGGGTTGTATATTTTTTTGTGACTTTGGATCCCAGCCTGTGGCAAACTGTTCAGGAAAACAGATCAGTTTTGCACCGCAATCAGCAGCATGCCGGATGAAAGTTTCTGCCCTGGTAAGCGTCTTTAGCGGATCTTCCCAGACACTCGTGATCTGTGCACTGCACACTCTGACACTATGGCTGTCATCCCGTATTTGGCTTTCATTGCTGGGCATGGGTTGTTAAATCCCCTTAGATCCTCGCATTCATACTCTTATCGAAAATTACTGCGATAGCGGCAGGAATCTTTTGCTTGAACTTCCCGGGCAGGGCGGTCCAATGTTGTCGTGAGGGAGACGTACATAAGAGTTGCGCCGAGTGGGTTAACAATAATAATGATGGAAGATAAGGACAACAGCGCAAAACTGAGGACATCACCTGCCATTAAGCATAGTGCAGTGTCAAAGAGTAATAGACATTTTGGTAGCCTTTAACGGCGGGAAAAAACAAAAAGAGAGATTTTAGTATTCGTAGATGACGGATTCATCAATCCGTGTATACGTAACCAGTTCATTTTGCTTAAAGTGGATTGCAATCTCGCGGGCTGCACTCTCCGGAGAGTCGGAACCATGAATGACGTTCCGGCCGATGTCAATACCGAAATCGCCCCGAATAGTACCGGGTTCCGCTTCCTGTGGATTGGTCGCACCGATTATCATACGGGCGATCGAGACCACACTCCTGCCTTCCCAGACCATGAGAAAACAGGGTCCCCCCAGGATATAGTGTTTAAGGGAAGGAAAAAATGGTTTTGCGAGATGCTCCCGGTACTGTTCTGTCACACGCGTTTCGGGAAGTTTCTCAAACCGCGCTGCAACGAGTTTCAATCCTTTTGCTTCAAGCCGGGAAATGATCTCACCCACAAGACCGCGCTGAACCCCATCAGGTTTAACCATAACAAAGGTGCGGTCCATCTACGATCTCACTCCTTGTTTGCAGCCTTTTTCCCTGCAGCAGTCCACTGGACCCGGCGCGGGACCCTGCCGAGCTTGTAGTTATTCTGGCACTTGGAGCTGCAAAAGTAAAAGATAGTGCCGTCCTTCCTGACATACATCTTACCGGTACCCGGTTCAAGCTGAATACCGCAGAAGCTGCAGGGATGTTGTTCAACCATTTCCCTTCACCGCCTCGACATTTTCTTTGCTTCGCGTTCGGTCTCAAGGAGCATTACAATATCTCCTTCACGGATTGGACCAACCGTGTTGCGGGTAATGATCCGTCCCTTATTGTTACCGTCAAGGATACGGCACTTTACCTGCATTGCCTCGCCGTGCATGCCGGTTGAGCCAACAACCTCGATCACTTCGGCTGGCGTTGCATCGTCTGCCATAGTAGAATCCTCACGCCTTCAGCGCGGTTAGCTGCTTCGTAAGATCGTCAATCGTTTCTTTTGCCTTGCCGGGTTTGACAATTGCAGCAGCAGCTGATCCAACATCAAGACCGCTTGCGGCGCCAATGTCGTTCTGCTTGTTAATGAAGATATACGGTACTTTCTTCTCATCGCAGAGTGGTCCAAGGTGCATTACGATCTCTTCAGGTTCCACATCCGCACCAATCAGCACGAGTTGAGCGATACTGCGCTCAATGGCTTTTGTTGCCTCGTTGGATCCTTTCTTGATCTTGCCTGTATCTCGTGCAACTTCAAGGGCTTCAAGCGCCTTGTTCTGAAGCTCTTCCGGAGCCTGCGTTTTTACGTAACCTTTTGCCATAACTCACCTCATTCAGGAGTAGAATGCTCCTTCATTACTCATCAGTCAGCAATGATGCAGCCATATCATTTCATCAGGAGCGGAAATAAAGGTTTGTGAACCACTGGCCGGGAACCCAGGAAAAATCATTTTTTGTATACGGTATACCTGATGCCAGTCATCCTGTAAGCCGGTAAATTTCTGTTCCGCCAGCAGAATATATTTTCTCAAGACCGGTTGCTGAAATATTTACCTGGTATCGCTCACGCTCAGCATCGCCAATGTAGAGAAGTGTGGTATTGTATTTTTTCATAAGCATGACGGTCTTTTCAGGTTCCTGATAGATTGATTTTATATCACCCGGTCGTGTGCTAAACCAGCCTGTATCATCACCCCGCCACATGTATTCATGAAATGGCATTCCAATAATTGCAGGGATCCCGGTGAAGGATGATACCCGCGAGTAATAGGTATAGTCTCCCCCCTCAGCCTCAACAATGCGTTCGTCACCTTCCAGTGTCCGCAGCCAGGCGACTGCTTTGGCATCCCCGGCATGCGAGTTTTCGAGATATGCGAGTCCGTCGAGAGTTCCTGTTCCGTAATTCAGGTTGAACGGTATCACAAACGGGATTACAAAGAGTATTACGACCACGGTAGCTGTAACGACAGCAGTATTCCTGGCTGAAATGTCCGGGATCCACCTGCTTTCAGACAGCCATTTCCCCACCATGGAAAACGCTGCAGTTCCGAGAATGATCCATGCAGGAAGATAACACTTGAAGATGGTATTCATCCGGAAGTAGGTATCCCCCATGTTATCTTTAAGATAAAAAATTTCACAGAAGATCAAAATAAAAAGCCCGATAATGGCAAGGATCTCAGTAATAATGTGGTCTTTCCGTGCGATGAAATAGATGAGCGGGACAACTGCAATCGCCGCAGCGACATAGCCCGTGAGTACAAACGGAATCACGGCAAGGAGTAAATACGGCCGCTGTAGTATGTCGCGCCAGAGAAATGCTATAAATATCGCAATGAACAGTCCATTCACCAGCAGGAACTCTAACGGATTCGATGGGATGTGAACAATCGAGAGACCGCCGGTATTTGTCTTCAACTGGATGTAGAAAGGCAGATAGCACAGGATGGCAAGAGGCGGGACAGTTACCAGGTTCCACCATGATAAAATGCCACCTGCATTTGCCCTGCCCCTCCAGATGATCAGTGCCCCGAATATGAGCGTTATCGGCGCGTAAATCAGAACGTCCCATGTATTGAACAGCGGCATGGAGCCAAGACTGAGTGCGCAAAAAATACAGAGAAGCCATTTTCCCCGTGATTCGAGGAATTCCCAGCGTTTATAAGCAAAGAGAAGCAGGAAGATCAAAAATACCTGGTTGAACTGGGAGACCACATGGGCATGGACATCCCCCCAGATGAATGAGAAGAGGGGATATTCGTTGATGGTATTCGTGATTGTCCGTGTACTATCCCATAAAACCGTATTCAATGCTTTTCCCTGTGCAAGCTGATAAAAGAAGGATGGGTTTGGAATAAAAAGAACAATGAGGGGTAACCACCGGAATTTTTCCAGTAACAGGGTCCCTATGGCATACAGGTTGATCGCAGCAAGACTGAAGATTGTTGGTAAAGCGAGGTTGAATGCAATATTCGATGGCACACCGGTGACAATACCCAGACATCCGAACATCCAGTATCCAAGGTAATAATAGACATTCAGGGACCCACCGGCAAACCATGGGTCAAGTGGTGGTACCACCGGATTTCGCATCACTGATGCGAGGAATGCGTGGTCCATGAATTTTTCTGCATAGGATATGGTGGGGTTGACAAACCGAACGTCAAGCATCAGGAAAAAACAGATGAGAAACAACATCTCCCAGCGCCATTCTGCCTTTAGATCTTCAAGAGAATAGTGGCGGTGATAGAGATGAAATACGAAAAGTGCCAGAAATGGGATGAGGGCAACCTGTATGGGAACCCGCATGAGTCCGCAGTACCAGGAAATAAAGGTAAATGCAAGGAGCGATGCGGAGAATGAGACCGGAAATGCAAAACTCTTAAACGTTTTTTTCAGCGAGGGATAGAAAGAAAGTTGGAGCAGGGTAATGACAACGAGCCAGCTTATTACAGAAAAAACCTGCTGCTCAGCGGTCAGGACTTATCTCCCCCTCCAAGTTTTGAATCAAGTGCAGTCCGGATACTGGGGATGACCCAGTCCCCGAGGTAATAGATCGATACGATGCCACCAGCGAGGGTTATAAGGTTCTTAATCAGGTGGTCGATAACGGCGATCAGTGTTGCAACTGCAGGATCAACTCCTGCAAGTCCGAATGTTATTGCCAGAGAAATCTCATATGTTCCCACACCCCCGGGAGTGAGTGGAACCGCCTTGACAAGATTACCAATTACAATGGCAAGAACGATAACGGCAAAGGGAATCTGCTGCTGAAACATCATTACAACAGCAACGCAGACGAGTATGTCAAGGAACCAGATTACAATCGATGAACAACCAAGCAGTACAACAGCCTTTAGTGAAAGCGAAGCCCGTTTTATCTCGTGCAGCATGGTCAGGATGATTGCAATGTACCGGTTTTCCGATGAAAATTTACCCATAAAAAGTAACACGACAAAAAAAATCACACCGACCACAAGCCACAGTACAATGATGTTGTTGAACCATGCCGGTACGTTTGGAACAAAGAAGACTGCTACAGCTCCAAGGAGCGCCACCGTGAAGATATCAAAGACCCGCTCGACAACAAGCGAGGAAACTCCTTCGGAATAGGTTGTTTGGTATTCATGCTTCAGGATAAATACCCGGACAAAATCACCCAGTCGTGCAGGGACTATCAGGTTAACCGTCTGGCTCACAAAAATACAGGCTGTGGAGACGGTAATGCTGACATGGTAATTGAGGTATTTAAGGATTATGTGGTAACGCCATCCACGCAACCACCATGCAGAAAGGCAGATTACCGTGCCCACGGCAAGGTATGCAGGAATGATATTTTTGAGCGCGATGAACAGATCATCCCAGACCCTGAAGAGCATATAGGCAATAATACCAATGGCAATAATGGTTGGAATGACGATAGCGCTAATTTTTCGATACATGAATCTGCCACCATAACATCAGGATCGATGAACCCATCTCAAGAACGTCTTTCATTTTCACGGTTGTCCCTTTACCGGCTCGCCAGCGTACCGGAAACTCAACGAGACTGCATCCCTTGCGCTGTGAGCGGACGAGAAGCTCAGTGTCCCAGAACCAGTGATTTGAGCGTATATCAGGGAGTACAGGGAGGATGTATTCTTTATTGAATGCTTTAAAACCGCACTGGTGATCGTAGCACCTGCTTCCCAGAAATAACCTGACCAGAAAATTATACGACCGACTCGCTATCTCGCGACCCCCCGTGCGTAGAATATCACTTCCCGGCATAAGCCGCGATCCGGTTGCAATATCTGCCCCTTCACGGATTGCACCTATAAGCTCGGGAAGATGCTGCATATCCGTCGCGAGATCAACGTCATAATAACAGACAATTTTTCCTTTGGATTGATAAATNNTCAGCGCTTCCATCAGTACTACCGTCTTCTGCGATAATCAGTTCAAATCCATTCGTTATCCGGGACAGGAGTTCAATAGATCCGGGGATGGCAATCCCAAGTGAGCGGTGGTCATTAAAAACGGGAATGATAACGGTCACATCAGGTTCGGCCATCGGTACTCCGGGTTTTGACGCACTCCGCTACTTCGGATCCTGCACGTATGGATCCCTCCATACTTCTCTCAGGGTAATTTGTCAGCGAAAACATTCCTGCCATAAAGAGACCCCGGTGCTCGTAGGCCGGGATCAGCGAACGGAACCCTGTTCTGTATACCGGGCCCGCCCATGGATCCACAGCCATGTTATGCCATTTGATCTCAGATGGTGAAACAGAAAACCGGGTGCAGAAATCGTTAATCATATCACTATCAAGGTGTGCAGGAACCGTACCGGAAAAGTATGATGCCAGGTACACAATATGTTCGCCATATCTTTTGGCAGGAATAAGATTCGTATGGGTGACCACAGCACCGTAGGGTGCGGCATCTTTCATATTCAGCCAGTAAATGCCCTCTGTTACTTCCCGGTCCATAGCAAGGGTCATGCATGCAGCACCCTGGTAAGGGATAAAGGGTATCGACGGACCGCCAATTCTTTCAAGTACCTGGGGGGGGATTGTAGAAATAATCGCATCGTAACGGGTACCATTTGCCTCCCACACACCGTTCGTATAAGAAATTGATGAAACGGGTGTTTGTTTTTTAATCACTCCCCCTTTCGATGTAATCGATCTT
This sequence comes from Methanoregula sp., assembly GCA_003141335.1. Taxonomy (GTDB): domain Archaea; phylum Halobacteriota; class Methanomicrobia; order Methanomicrobiales; family Methanospirillaceae; genus Methanoregula. The sequence continues at coordinate 18,313 of PLLR01000112.1, forward strand.
TCGAGTGAATCGATAAGAAGATGAAATCCCCCGGTTAAGTACCCGAGACGCTCTCCTGAAACACCCCGGTCTGATCGAATCGCAACCCGGCTGATCAGCCAGGCTGCAGAAACATCTTTTCTTTGTTCCCCGAATTTACTTTTTAAGAGAGGCTCAAAAAATGATGAATACACGTTTTGACCGAGATGCCCGATAATATACTGTTCAGCCGGAATGTCATCAAGTGCTTTAAGATCGGTTCTTTTTGCCGTTAAGGTGAGCCATGCAAGTTTTGCCTTATCAATGATCGAGAGTTCAGGATAGTGCAGGATCTGCCTTGGGGTGTTCAGGGGATAGATCTTGTTTTTGGCAAGATAGCCGGTCGTTCCTGTTTTCCATTCAATCTTATCTGACAGGCCCATTTCGGTTATCAATGCAAAAAGACTGGTGTCACCCGAGAAAAAATGGTGATAGTATCTCTCTACCCAGTAATCGTTCACGTTATAGGATGAAAGGCAACCCCCGAGGTAAGGCATTTTTTCAAAAATGTGAACCTCGTGCTCCTGCACAAGTCTGTTGGCAGCAACAAGTCCTGTTAATCCCCCGCCGATTACCCCGATCTTCATGATAAGTATTCTATAGTATTTTTCAGGGCGAAATGAAAAAGGCTCCGGATAAATACGGCAAATCGGTAGTATACCCTCGGAGAAATTATAAGAAAGTTTTTGTATTGTCGAAATAAACGGTTATTACAGCAAAAGGACTTAAAAGAATTAAAAGAAAGTAATTATCTGTCAGCCCATCGGGATGGTGTCAATCAGATGCGCGTGTTTTTCATAGGTTTTGGTCAAGCGGGCGGTAAAATTGTCGATATGTTTATTGAGCAGGATAAAAAGCTCGGAACTAACAGTTTCAGGGGGATTGCCGTCAATACAGCGCGAACCGACCTGATGGGTTTAAAAAATATCGAGATGAAGGATCGGATTCTTATCGGACAGACCATGCTCAAAGGTCATGGTGTCGGTACCGATAATGTAACCGGTGCCCGCGTAACGGCGGATGAAATTGACAGCATTATCAGTGCCATTGATATCAGGGGCACGCATGATGTAGACGCGTTTGTTATCGTCGCCGGACTTGGCGGGGGTACCGGATCCGGAGGTTCACCGGTACTTGCTCGTCATCTTAAACGCATCTACCGTGAACCGGTCTACGCACTGGGAATTATCCCTGCACCAGAAGAAGGGCGGCTATATTCCTATAATGCAGCTCGCAGTCTGACAACGCTTGTTAATGAGGCGGATAACACATTTATTTTTGACAACAGCGCCTGGAAAAATGAAGGTGAAAGTGTAAAAAGTGCATTCCATCGCCTGAATAATGAAGTGGTGCGGAGGTTCGGAGTACTTTTCCGGGCGGGTGAAGTAAGTAAAATGGGCGTTGGCGAGATGGTTGTTGACTCAAGTGAGATTATCAACACACTCCGGGGAGGAGGTATCACTTCTGTGGGATATGCAATCAGCGAGGTGATGAGCAAGCAAACAAAGAAGAAACGAGGCATCATCAGAAATCTGAAGGACAAGTTTGGTGGCAAGCGGGAGGCTAACGAAGAAGTCCTGCTCGGTGAAGATAAGACCGCAAAAATTGTTTCTCTTGTACGCAGGGCGATGCTTGGACGGCTCACCCTCCCCTGTGATTACTCGACAGCAGAGCGGGCTTTGGTGCTGCTCGCAGGTCCGCCAGATGAAATGGATCGCAAAGGTGTTGAGAAAGCGAAGAGCTGGGTTGAAGAGAACATTGCTGGTGTAGAAGTGCGGGGTGGTGATTACCCGGTCAACAGTGAGTATGTTGCAGCTGTGGTTATGCTGGCAACCGTTGGAAATGCACCGAGAATCAAAGAGCTTCTCGATATTGCCAAAGAAACCAAGGAAGATGTTATTAAGTCCAAGGAGAAAAAATCAACTATGTTTGAAGAAGGCATAGATCCTTTATTTGAGTGAGGTTTACCATGAAGGGATTATTGAAATGGATTATTCTGTTACTATTTCTTATAGTGTGCATTAACCCCGTGTTTGCAATATCTGTACCAACTGTATCGGTTGATCCTTCAGGGTCACTAACCCCAGGTACCCCGGTAACGGTTTCATTCAAAATTGAGAATTCCGGTGTATTTGCCTCTGATGGTGAGATACAGATATTCACCGACCTTGATAAACCCAAATGGACCTACACTATCATTGTAAATGGTATTGAAAATCAACGACCTGTGATGGGTGGGCGTACCCTAGTGATTAGCGGTTTTGAGCTGAGTTACAAAACATCTGACGAGGTATCCGTTCGTATTACCCTGGAAGGGGTTGCTCCCGCAGTAACCCAAACCTCGAATAAAACGATGGTAAGGGTTACAGAATATGATGGAAATGGTAAACCTATCACCAGTACACAGGTTGAACAAACTGCCATGATTATAAACACCGGGGAAGTAGCCTCAACTATCGCTTCCGCTGATGCAGATCTCCAGGTATTCAGGACGCACATCGATGAAAAGGCTGTCATTGGTATTGACACATCTGCAGCTGAGGCAAAATACAATGAGGCAAAGCAGAAAATCGACTCTGCCCGTTCTCGCCCATCAAATCAGTACGATGCGGCACTAAGCGATCTCAACGCCGCAACCGCTGCCATTGCAGACGGGGAAAAGGCACTTGACAAGGCATGGGCGGAAAATGAAGTTGCAGCTGCTCAGGTCCCCATCAATAATGTAGATGCTATAATCTCGTGGTTCAAAGGCAATTCCAGCACGGCAAATGACCAGCAACTTTCGACCGTTATTACCAAACGGGAAGTTGCAGTGAGTTATATCTCAAATGCAAATGACGATATTACCAGTGGGAATTATGCACAAGCCCGTGTAAAGGCACAGGACGCTTTTACAAAAGGGAATGAATCCTACACTGATGCGCTCGCACGACAAAAAGAGCTATCATCCGGGTGGAGCATCCCCTTCCCGAAAATTAACGGGACCGTAATCATAGTCGTAGGTATTGTTGCAGTAGTTCTGATTGTTGTGGGTGTTATTATCTACCGCAAACGTTCCCAATGGGATGAACTCGGGTAATTTCTCATAATTGCCTCTTTTTTGGTTCTGTTGAAATGCGAAAAAAATACAATTTCATAACGCTTCTGGAAGCCTTCGGCTTCAGCTTCCGCCACCGTTGCCACCGCTTAGTAGGCATCCCTCATAATGCGATAACTATGTCCCAACGGTAGAGAATAGATCGAATGAAATGAGATTCTCCACAGAGCTAAAAATGAAATATTCACAACTATTTGTCTAGGGTAAAAACATCGATATTGATACTACCCATTCTGCCATCACGGTGGAAATAATAATCGATCAACCGGTTCTCGTTGTCATAGAATGAGAACCAGTAAGCCAGTTTGTAGGTCTTCTTGTCATATCCTTCAATCGACGGATAACTGGCGGCATCGTGGAGTATGATTACCCCAGGGTCATCCTGGGTAAGAGTATTTTCGTCAACAATATCACCATAAAATTTGATTTTATTCCACCGTTCCCCCCGGTAATACCAGGGAAGCGGCCAGTAATCCTTTGATGCAACGACAACATTGTCGGAAGCATCGATGAGTTGCATTACGTCACGGAGATCCTCGGAATTCTGTACCTGGACGATCGGTTCATTGATATCGGCGGGAATGAATGCAACATGCCACGTAATGAGAATGAGGAACAAACATCCTATGATAGCAAAAACCATCTTTTGCCAATTCAGCTTGTACACTGCGACAAAGCACATCGGGAGCAGCTGGGGGATAATCAACCACGGCACTTTTTCCCCAACAACTGCATAGAACGCCATTATCAGGATCATCCAGTATATACAGAATCTGAAGAACTCATCAGATTTGGAATATTCGGGTTTCTGATTTTTTAACTGCAGCAGGCTTATTGCAGCGAGTTCGGCAGTGGGGATGCCTGAACCGCGATATTTTATCCAGTTTATCATCCGTTTGATGAATAAGGATGGATTAAGACCTTTACACAGGAATTGAAGAGTTCCGATTATTGCGAGGATAAAGATCGGCAATTCATACAACAGATACAGCGGTATATAGAAGTACCATGGTCCACCCAACCGTTGCTGGTTATGCATTGCAGTCCAGTGCTCAACAGCCTGGTACCAGCCGGTTGTGTTCAGAGCAAAGTTCTGACCTATAAGCGTGTCGATATGAGCACCGAATGCGGAATACATGGTACTCATGATCACAAGGACAAGGAATGCGCCGAGAATACAATCATACTTCCAGTCAAGAGGGAGTTTAAATTTTCCACGCCATATTGCATAGATGAAAAATGATGCAAAGATGAGAATTATAATCGGCATCTCTTCCTTGCAACAGAGACCACCGGCCATCGCTATCGCCGCGATAATCGCAAATCTGGTTTGTCCATATTCGAAATAATAAAGGATAGCAACAAGGAGGAGGAGAGAGAAAAAGAGCATGAAGATGTCGTGCCGAAGGAAGCGGGAGAAGTATACCATATCCGGAGAAACCGCGAGAAACAAGGCTGCAAAAAGTGTCTGTTTTTTGTTGATGTACCCGATACGGTAAATACAATAAACGAGTGGGATTAACAGGGTTCCAAAGAGTGAAGGGAGCAAACGGGCAACGAGATCTGAATCTCCAAAAAGAGAGAACATGCCGGCGGTGACGTAATAGAGAAATGGTCCGTGATAACTGGGATCATATACCCATGTACCTTTTGTCAGCAGTTCATAGGAAAACCATGAATGAATTGCCTCATCATGGTGAAGCAACTTGAGATCCAGTTGCCAGAACCGTAAAAAAATGGTAATAATGAAAATTAAAAGGAATATTCTTTCAAAAGTAAATAAATGTTTGATTTTCTGAGATAATTCAGCGGCCTGCTGCACGCCGCACCTTTAACTCTCTAAGACAATTTCAATGCCAATATCTTTTGGCACCTGAATGCGCATGAGCTGACGAAGTGCACGTTCATCAGCATCGATATCGATGAGGCGTTTGTGAATACGCATCTGCCAGCGATCCCATGTGGCAGTTCCCTCACCATCCGGGCTCTTCCGGATTGGTACAACCAATCGTTTGGTGGGAAGCGGTATCGGACCGGCCAGATTTACACCTGTGCGTTCTGCAATCTCGCGGATTTTATCACAGACCATCTCTACTTTATTAAAATCAGTTCCTGTCAGGCGAATTCTGGCTTTTTGCATGTTATTTTCCCCCCAAAAAAATTATCTCATTTGTTTTGCCTGAATAGCGATACACATACCAGCGGCGATCGTTTGACCCATATCCCGGACGGCAAACCTTCCAAGTTGTGGGAGCTCCTTGATCGTCTCAATGACCATCGGTTTTGTTGGTTTGATTACAACAATTGCAGCGTCACCCGTCTTAAGAAATGTTGGGTTTTCCTCTTTGGTCTGACCTGTACGAGGGTCAAGTTTCTTTTTGAGCTCCATGAATGTACACGCTGTCTGCGAAGTGTGACAGTGGAAGACCGGAGTATACCCAACAGTGAGAGCGCTTGGGTGCTGGAGCACCACAATCTGTGCTGTGAATTCTTCTGCAACGGTGGGGGGTGCTTCTGCCGGTCCGCAGACATCGCCACGGCGGATATCTCCCTTCCCGATACCACGAACGTTGAAACCGACGTTATCGCCCGGTACTGCCTGGGGAATTTCTTCATGGTGCATTTCGATGGACTTGATTTCTCCATCCTTATTGGCGGGCATGAATGAGACTTTCATTCCCTTCTTCATAATGCCCGTTTCTACGCGGCCGACAGGAACTGTGCCGATACCGCTGATGCTGTATACATCCTGAATTGGCAGACGGAGTGGTTTATCGGTTGGTTTATCAGGTGACTTGAAGGTGTCGAGAGCAGTAATAAGTGGCAGGCCTTTGTACCAGGGCATTTCAGGGCTGATTACCTTAATATTTTGACCGCCCAGTGCGCCGATCGGAATGAAAAGAGTCTCGTCAGGTTTGTACCCAACCATTTTAATGAGATCGGAGAGGTCTTTCTTGACTTCATTAAAGCGTTTCTCATCGAACTTTACTGCATCCATCTTGTTAATTGCAATAATGATCTGGGTGATTCCAAGGGTTCGGGCGAGGAAGACATGTTCCTTTGTCTGCTCCATAACCCCATCCGGGGCAGCTACTACAAGAATTGCAGCGTCAGCCTGCGATGCACCGGTGATCATGTTCTTGACGAAGTCTCGGTGTCCCGGGCAATCTACAACCGTGAAATAAAATTTCGGTGTATCAAATCGCTTGTGGGCGATATCAATAGTGATACCACGTTCACGCTCTTCTTTTAAGTTGTCCATAACCCAGGCGAATTCAAAGGTTGCCTTTCCCTTTGATTCAGCCTCCTTCTTGTAACCTTCAATAATGTGTGCAGGTACTGCACCGGTCTCGAACATCATTCTTCCAACAGTAGTAGACTTACCGTGGTCAATATGTCCGATAACAGCCAGATTCAGATGGGGCTTTTCAGATGCCATTTTGTTCCTCCAAATGTTGTGGGACTGTCCGCTTACAGTCAGTTTATGCGAGTATTACATATATGAGACCCATCTATATAAATTATTTCGATTCGGAAGATCCGGTTCTCCGATGAAAATATTGCATCGACACTATGATATCAGATGCCTGAATACCTTCTCATCATGAAGACATTGCCATTTCAACGGGATGAAAAAAAGAGCCGGGTTACGGTAACGTGTGCCGATGGTGATATTTCTGTGTATAGTTATTGCGCATACTGCATGCATTGCAAAGGGATTTGGATGGGGAAACGACTTGTTCCATCACCCCAGATACAGATGCTATCAGAGCTCAAGAAAGGAACTGCGGGTGATGATTCTCTGATGAACGCTGCTATGATGTTTAATACTCTTATCCGTGATGGGTCATCGTTAGACTGTGATGATGACGAGAACCAGGGATTCAGGGGTCTCTATTAAAAAAAGGTGATGGCTTAATGATCGCCATCTATCATACTGTATTTCGGGTTTGTTTTTTTTAATGAAGGGAGTTGCTACAATTAAAAACACTCAGGGAATATCAGCCTTGACTAAAAAGGTCAGATTGGAATGAAAAAAATCTTATAAAAGTATTTTTTAACTTTTACCCCTGTTACTACACTATCCTTTGGGTGCGAGAGTTTTTTTATTTAAAAAAATTTTAAAAAAGAGCCGGGTTTTAACAGCAGATTGTTTTTCATATAATAACTGCTCGTGTAATTAGACGGTTGGGGGCTCAATTTTTTTGAAAAAAAATCAGACTTTACCAATTTTTTCCGAGATCTCGTGTAAAATTTCCTGACGGAATTTTTCGAACTGGAGATCATCCAGCTGTTCAGAAAGCAATCTCCCGCTCCATGCACGGCGATAAACCCAGTTCACGATTTTTTCAATGACATAGATAACGTGATCGTCATTTTCGACGGTGAGCAGTTCCCTCCCGATACGAGGGTGTCGTCCCCGCCTTCCCCCTACAAGGATAAGGTAATGGCGGTGTTCTGCCTTCAGGAGATCGAAAGGACACGATTGGATGCAAACACCACACTGGACACATTTGGCAGGATCGAGAATTGAAATCCCGTTTTTTATGATAATGGCGTTTTCCTTACAGTATTCCACACAGGTGCCGCAACCGGTACAGAGTCCTGCCGTTCTCAACGGGCGAATTCGTCCCATTATTCCAATCTCGTTAAGCATTGGACTTGTACAGGCGTTGGGGCATCCTGATATGGCTATCCGCATTTTAACCGGCATTTCCTTGCCGAACAATTTATGATCGATCTTTTTTGCGAGACTTATGGTATCGATATTGGCAAATTTACAGCGTTCAACCCCGGGACATGCAATGATATTGACAATCTCATCTCTTTCTGAACCAACCGGTGTACCGTTCTTCTCCAGAGATTTTTCGATTTTTTTAAGTGATTTTGGATTGACATGGGGAATCTCAATAGTCTGACGTGTAGTGCAGTGAACAAGACCCGATCCGTATTTTTTTGCGATCGAGGCGATACCACGCACCTGCTCTACTGACAGAATACCTGCAGGTGCTCTTATTCGGACTGTACAAAACTCTGCATCTCTTTCAGTTATTACACCGCCCTTCATGTGAATGCCAAAACTCGTACGCATCAAACAGTAATGAGGGGAATTTGGTTATAAAATATGATGTTGTGACAGGAATATCAGATTAGTGCAATGGTGAGGATGACACACGCACGGGTAATCTCATTTGAGGCACCAACTATATCGCCATTAACACCGCCGAACAACCTTTTGGAGATGATAGAGAGAATTGCCGGGCATACCACCATCGCGATGGCAGCTCCAGCAAGTTTGAGGGGTGATACCGGAAGAAAAACAAGCGGTATACAGAATAGCGCTGCAATGAACGGGAAGTACGGCTGCGAGAACTGGTGGAGATAACTATGCATGCCCTCCCTGAACGGAGTGCCATACGCTGTGAGAAGCGCCATAGAAAATTTGGCGCAGACCTCGCCGATAATTACCGCAATAATAATCGATGGTGATGCCTGCAGTCCTGCAAATAACAGAACTGTCACTACAATTCCTGCAGAAACACCTCCTGCCCCTATCTGGCGGTCTGTAAGAGCACTGATTCTTTTCTCCCGGTCTCCATGAGCCATCAGGCCGTCTCCGAGATCAAGCAATCCGTCAAAATGATGAGCACCAGAAATTATGAATATCCCGGCAATTGCAACTGCTGCAGCAATCGTACGGTCTGCAATAAAAAAAACCGGCAGTGCGACCAGTCCGCCAATAATATAACCGGCAAGCGGGTAGATGTAAGAATGCCGGGCAAAGTTCTCGAGATCCTGCGGTTTACCAAGCGGGAGTATTGTTGTGAACTGGAGCAGGGAGATGAGTGCTTTCATACACATTCGCTATATAAACGTGAGGTGCAACCGGCAATCAAGCCTGCGATGGCATCATCGAGAAATGGTCCGAGTTTTGATAAGATTCCGGGCTTTTTCTGATCATACCGGGTAAACTCAAACCGGGCATAGGTTCCCCCGATGCACTCAGCGATCGCCATACCGATAATCTCATCACTTAACAGAAAAACCGGGTCATCAGCAATTTCTGAATTTTTCCGTTTGTTGTAAAGCTCGTCTTCAAGAAGTATCGCTCCGAGGAGTAAAGAGGATACATTGGGATCATCAAGATATTTTATTATTTTTCGTTTGATTTCCACTGCGGCCTGATCATCCGGCATTCCATGGGAGACATACAATCCCATAGCCGCAGCAACAATATCATCAGGTGTGATACCGTTATCGAGCAATCGCTGTTCAATTTCAAACATGTGAATAGGTGTTCTGGTGACACGACTATTATATCGTTGTGGAATTTTCTAACTAACCGATATCTTCAACCTTATAAAAAAAGAAATGGATGAGTTGATCACGATGGGATTCCTGTCTGAAATACCACATATTACCTTTAAAAGCCCGCTTTTTTGTGGCATCCTTGGCAACACGCTCCTATCAACAGTCCCCGGAGTTTCCGGTGCAGGGGCAACCCCGGAAAAAACCCTTCTCACTCCGGTGCTTGATGCGGAGCTGATTACATGGGGTGCTATTACGAGTTATCCGATAAGACCGGACACCCCGACTGGCTGCCCGACCCCGGCATCGATCACGCGGGCAATGATGGAACTATGTGGTATGCAACCATTGTTCATCAACGCCGGTCTCTACCACACGCCAACCGTTCCCTGTTTTGATGTATACGGTATGGTGGGTGATGACCCACGGTTCCGCGATGCAGTTCCGCGTGCGCATGATCTTGTACTGAAAGGAGAAGTCATTGGTAAATTTCTCTCAAAAATCAGTGATCTTCTTGTTCTGGGAGAATGTGTTCCCGGAGGAACCACTACAGCCCTGTGCGTAATGCGGGCAATGGGTTATGAGGCATCGGTGAGCAGTAGTTTTGTAAACAATCCGGTAACTATAAAAGAAGAAATCTGCCGGGAAGCGCTTGGACGAATCAAGGCAGATGCAATTACATCACCGCTCGATATTATGCGGTATACCGGGGATCCCATGATGCCGCTTGCTGTTGGTATTGCAAAGACGTATTCCGGAGAACTTATTCTCGCTGGTGGTACCCAGATGCTCGCAGTAAGTGCGATCATAAAAGCTGTTGGAGGACCACTGCCGTATGTGGTCACAACATCATATGTGAGAGACGATCCTTCGGCTAATGTTCAGGAGATGGCCGGGCAGATCGGTGTTGAAATTATATACGTCGATCCGGGTTTTGGTGATCTCGGCCATTCAGGACTTGCCCGCTATTGTATCGGTGAAGTAAAGGAAGGGATGGGTGCTGGTGGTGCGATGTTTCTTGCCCATCTCCTTGGTCATTCACCCGATGAGATCAGAAAAGCAATTCTCGCCGCGGTGAATGCCTATCGCTGAACAGTCTTATAGGATTTCAATACAAATATCTGAGTAATGCTCCCCATTTACGTGATCAATAATTTCGGGCAATTCAATCACCTCATTCACCGTGCACTACGGGATCTGGAAATTGATGTATCGATGGTTCCTAATTCAACCCCCCCAGAACAGATATCCGAGGGTTGCAGAGGGATCATTCTTGGGGGTGGACCAACGATAGAACGTGCGGGTAACTCATGCCTGTATCTCGATCTTGGGCTACCTGTGCTGGGAATCTGCCTTGGGCTTCATATCATCGCAACAAAATTCGGGGGCGATGTTCATCAGGGACCACGAGGTGGATATGGCCCAATTGAGGTAGAAATCTGCGAGCACGATGATATTCTTTCCGGGTTTCCAAAAAAGATCAATGTCTGGGCTTCACATGCCGATGAAGTGTCAAGGATACCAGAAGGATTTACCTGTCTCGCGCATTCACCTATCTGTAGTGCAGAGGCGATTGCGCTTCCGAAAAAGCATATCTACGGGCTCCAGTGGCATCCTGAAGTCAGTCACACATTCGAGGGAAAACGTGTTTTTGAAAATTTTAACCGGATCACTCTTGAGAACAAGGTGTAGTGTTATATCCTCTGATTACTGGTTGAAGAAAATACAAATCCTGTAATCCCTTTTTCTTTCCCTATATTTTCCGTATATGCGTTTTGATTTTTGTAAATTTTTAAATAATCATAAGAAAAATGGATGATTATGATAAGCGGTATTGTAAAAATCTGTATAATTGTGGTAATCGGATCACTTTGTTTAATAGGTCCGGTAACTGCATCCGCATCGATTAGTACAATCATGCCAGGAAACACGGTGTTTATTGGTGAACAGGGGCTTGATATTACGGCGGTTATGGATGGGGATACACAGATTGGCTGGTGGGCGTCAGGAGCTTCGATCACCGGCAGCTCCCCAGATCATACGATTTCTGTTTCAAATCCAACAAGTTTCTTTATCTCTAAAAATGAATTTGGGCCTTACACAGGTTCATGGTATCATCTTGACCCTTCTGAGAAGGCAAATGGTATTGCCTTTATTGTTGCAGATCCATACCTTGATATCAGGATTGAAGATACAACTGTCAGTGTTGATGTAACCAACAAGTGGGTTCCCACGGGTGACGAAATCCGATTCAGCATAGAAACAAATCTGGCCCAGATGGCATCACAGAGATCTTCTTCAGCACTAATTACTATCAAAGTGCAACCACCCGAAGGCGGTGAATATTCCTCGTTAGTCAACGCTGAGGGAACTCCTGTATCAATCGTTGATATTCCTGTTTCCACAAATCCCTTTAATACCGACTCGATCTGGGATACCGGTAATCGTGCTCTCTACGTGCCCGGAACCTATACCATATGGGCTGAATGCAACGTGAACCTCATGAATGATAATTACGATGTGACCGGTAAGACCACAAGCAGGAAAATCAGTTTACTCAATCAGGATCAAAACCCACTGATACATGAATATGTACCTTCAACAAATCCCACAATCCAGATGACAATACAACCTACTACCCAAATTACTCCCGTTTTACCAACTCAGACAACGTTTAAAACCCAAGAGCTGACAACCGTCACGACTATGACAACAATACCCGTCCCTACAACCGCAACCCTCCCCTCCATGCCAGCTCCTTTTCAAACAAAAGCCGCGGGTTTTGAAGCAACTGTTGCGGGTGCTGCAATAATTATGGGACTGGTTCTCTCTTTGAAGAAAGAATAACTATCCATTTTTTTAAAATTTCGCAACCTTTTATTATCTCAATTTCCCATTACGGTGTATGAACATTGTATCCACCGTGATAAAATCCCGACATAGTGTACGGAATTTCAAACCCGATCCCGTGAATGATCTTGTTATTAAAGACGCAATCGAATGTGCGGGTCATGCACCTACCGCGATGAATCTTCAACCGTGGTTGTTTGGGATCATCAAAAACAAAGACATGCTTTCAAAAATTGCGGAACTTACCGTTCATAGTAAATTTATTGCCAAATCCCCTCTCTGTTTTGCAATATTTGGAGAGAAAAAAGAAACATATTATCTCGAGGATTGCTGCGCAGCAACGGAGAATCTTATTCTGGCGCTCCAGGCACATGGAATCACCTCCTGCTGGGTGGCAGGGGAAAAGAAGCAGTATGCAGAGGCAATGAGAAAACTGCTTGGTGTTCCGGAAAATTACACCTTAGTCTCACTTGTGGCTGCGGGATACCCTGCTGAGATTTCTATAGTTAAGAAAAAAGAGATGAAAAATCTGGTTTTTTTCGAAGAATTCAAGGAAAATTAATTTTTTTTAAATACAGCGATCCTTACGATGAACAGCAGGTCTTGAATAATCAGATTTTATCCAATTAACGCATTAACCGTATCTCGTAATGATTAAGAATCAGGCCAATCACATCATTGATCATGAAAAAAGCGGTTCTGCAGGTTGCACTCGATATTCTTGAACTAAAAAGGGCATTGCAGATCGCACAGGAATCTATTGATGGTGGTTCTGACTGGATTGAAGTAGGGACTCCGCTCATCAAAAGTGAGGGAATGCAGGCTATCCGATCGATGAGGGATCGTTTTCCGGATACCATAATTGTTGCAGATATGAAGGTTGCCGACACCGGAACCCTGGAGGTGGAGATGGCGGCAAAGGCAGGCGCAAACATCGTTTGCGTTCTTGCCGATGCGGACAACTCGGTGATTGCAGAGGCCGTGCGGGCTTCCCGTCTGTATGGAATACGGATAATGGCTGACCTGATCAATGTTAAAGATCCCGTATCCCGTGCCTGTGAACTTGAAGCGATGGGTGTGGATATTCTTTGTGCCCATGTGGGTATCGACCAGCAGATGATGGGTAGGGGTTCCCTTGAACTTCTTGCATCCTTATCTGATCAGGTTCATATTCCCCTCGCGGTTGCGGGAGGAATTGATGCAGCGAGTGCCGGAGACGCAGTGCGGTCGGGTGCGGATATTGTAATCGTGGGCGGCTGGATCGCCCGATCCGCGGATGTTACCGGTTCTACAAAAAAGATCCGTACAGAAATGGATAATCCTTCGATACGATCTATTGAAAAAAAATCACCCGATGAAGAAATTCACTCCCTTCTTATGCAGGTGTCCGCACCAAATGTCACGGATGCGATGCACCGGAAAGGGGCGATGTCGGGAATCGTTTCGATCTGCGGTAATGTAAAGATGGTGGGTAGAGCTGTAACCGTCCAGACATTTGCCGGGGACTGGGCAAAACCTGTAGAAGCCATTGATGTTGCCAGAAAAAATGAAGTAATAGTGATCAACAACGATGGTGCGACACATGTAGCTCCCTGGGGAGAGCTTGCTACACTGAGCTGTGTGAAAAAAGGAATATCCGGTGTTGTCATTGATGGTGCAGTCCGGGATGTCGATGAAATCAGAATAATGAAGTTCCCCCTTTTTGCAAAAGCTGTTGTGCCAAACGCTGGAGAGCCTAAAGGATTCGGAGAGATCAATGCCGAAATCCAGTGTGGTGGCCAGTATGTTCGTCCGGGTGACTGGATTATCGGTGATGAAAGTGGCGTGGTGGTGATACCCGCTGAACGTGCATATGAAATTGCGCGCAGGGCACTGGAAGTGAAGAAAAATGAAGAGAGGATCCGTGAAGAGATCCGACGGGGGAGTACACTATCTGAAGTGGCAGAACTCATTAAATGGGAAAAGAAGTAAATTTTGATTAGTGGAACACCGAGCGTTCCAAGAGTGTTGCACCGGAATTTTTGATCTTTTTTATTGCCTCTTCAACCTGGTCAACACGGAGAATGAGCACTGCTCCTTCTTTTCCTGAATACGCATAGGAATATTCGATATTGACTCCCGCGTCTCCAAGAATCTTTGCAACCTCATACAGTCCGCCCGGCTGGTCTTTCATACGCACTGCAATCACATCGGTAAACGCGACGTTAAATCCAAGAGATAATAGTTTGTCATGGGCTCTTTCCGGGTGATCTACAAGTGCCCTGACTACCCCAAACCCATTTGCTTCGGCGATACTGAAGGCAAGAATATTGATCTTTTCCTCGCCCAATGCATGCGCAATTGCTGCAAGCCGCCCCGGGCGGTTTTCAGAAAATATCGAAATCTGCCTGATCACAAACTTTTGTGTGTCCATTTACAACGACCTCTTGTCAATAACTCTTTTCGCTTTTCCCTCAAATCTGGGTAATGAGCCCGGTTCAACGAGTTCAACATTGACATTCACGTTCAATGAATTCCTGAGCCGGTGCTCTACTGTCTGCTGTACCTGCATAAGATCATTGATTTTATCACTGAATGATCCCTTGGTTAACTCGACACGGACAAGCATATCATCAAGGGCCCCCTTTCGTTCAACCACAATCTGGAAATGCTGACCCACCTCGGGGATTGCCATCAAGGCGTACTCAATCTGTGAGGGGAACACATTGATACCCCGTATGATCAACATGTCATCAACTCTGCCTTGTATTCTCTGGATTCTTGGATGTGTCCTGCCGCAGGCACAGATGTCATCATCCATTGTCGTGATATCTCCGATGCGATACCGGATCATCGGAAGTGCTTCTTTCTGAAGGATGGTAATAGTGAGTTCACCTTTTTGTCCGGATTCAAGATGCTCGCCCGTCTGGGGATCGATAATTTCGACGAGGGCAATGTCTGACCAGATGTGAAATCCCTTTTGCTCCATGCATTCGGTAAACATTGGTCCTGAAAGTTCACTTGTCCCATAGATATCATATGCCTTTATTCCCAGCCAGTCTTCGATCCGGGTGCGCATCCGATCAGTCCAGGGCTCAGCTCCCAGAATTCCCGTGCGGAGTTTTGTATCTTTTTTAATATCAACGCCCATCTTTTCTGCAACCTCGCCTATATGGAGGAGATAGGAGGGAGTACAGGCAATAGCGGTCGCACCGAGGTCCTGCATCAGTTCAATCTGGCGTTCGGTGTTTCCTACGCTGGTCGGTAATACGGTTGCACCAATACGTTCTGCCCCATAGTGCAACCCAAGTCCACCGGTGAACAGACCGTACCCGTAACTTACCTGGATCACATCTCCCCTGCCAAGTCCAAGGGAGGTCAGGGCACGGGCAAGCGACGTTGTCCAGGTATTCAGATCATTCTGGGTGTACCCAACGACTGTCGGTTTCCCCGTCGTCCCGGACGAAACGTGATAGCGGACAAGTTCCTCCTGGGTTGAAGTAAAGATTTTATCAGGGTAATTGTCCCTCAGGTCACGCTTGAACATGAACGGGAGTTTTTTTACATCGGATAGTTCGCGGATGTCATCCGGGTGGACCTTCTGCTCTTTCATCCTGTCGTGGTAAAAGGGAGAGAAACTGTAAAGCCTGTAGACAAGACTTTTCAACAGTTTATACTGCATTTTCTGGAGATCTTCCTTTGGCATCTCCTCGATTCGTGGATCCCAGCTCTTCATTATATCGCCTCTCTTCTATCAATCACTCTCTTTGCCTTTCCTTCAAACCGGGGCAGGGAACCTGGCTCAACGAGTTTAACCGTTGTCCTGAGCTCAAGCGCATCCCGAAGTTCTTTGACGACTTTTTTCTGGAGTCTCGCAAGATCCGCAAGTTCACCACTGAAATACTCACGGTTGATCTCAACATCTACAGTCATCTCATCCAGATGATTAATTCTGTCGATATATACCATAAACTGATTGCCAACCTCGGGTATTTTCAGAAGCACATGTTCTACCTGAGACGGGAACACGTTGATTCCGCGGATTACCAGCATATCATCACTTCTCCCTGTGATTCTTGCGATTTTTTGTCCCCGTCCGCATAAACAGCCGTCCTCCATCTTTACCGTGATATCTCCTGTACGGTAACGGAGTAGCGGCATTGCTTCTTTGACCAGCGGGGTCACCACCAGTTCACCGCGTTCACCATCGGATACCCGCTCCCCGGTTTTTGGATCGATAATCTCGACAAAAAAACTATCATGCCAGATATGCAGCCCGTCACGTTCAGGGCATTCGAACGCAACGCCAGGACCAAAAAGCTCGCTTAAACCGTATGAATCATAGGCAGTTACTCCAAGTCGTTTTTCAAGCGTCTGACGTACGCTTTCCGACCATGGTTCAGCACCAAAAATGCCGGTCCTGAGACTGTCGAGTGTTGCACCCATCTCTTCTGCTATTTCCGAGAGGTGCATTGCATAACTGGGTGTACAATGGATTGTAGTCACCCCAAAATCCATGATCATTTCGATCTGGCGTTTTGTATTTCCTGTCGCACTCGGGATGACGGCCATACCAATTTTTTCTGCCCCGTAGTGAAACCCAAGGCCTCCCGTAAACATGCCATAATTTACCATATTCTGGAAGATATCATCTTTCCCAATACCAACCATGGTCATGTTCCGTGCAATAAGATCTGCCCATGTGTCAAGGTCTTTTTGGGTGTACCCGACGACAGTTGGTTTTCCCGTTGTTCCGGATGTTGTATGAATCCGTACGATTTTTTTCATGGGGACGGCAAAGAAACCGAAGGGATATCCATCCCTGAGATCCTGTTTTTTAGTGAAGGGGATTTTCTGTATATCATCCAGTGTTTTAATCGATGATGTTTTCACGCCGGCACCAGAGAGAAGTTTCCGGTAAAAATCAACGTGTTGTACAAGACCGAGTGTTTTTTTCAGACGTTTGAGCTGAAGTTCCTGCAATTCATCAGGTTTCAATGTCTCTATCTTCTTATCCCAGAACATGTATTGCCCCTGGTATGCTATTGCATGGCAGACAATATATGGCGTTTGTTACTGTTTAAATTCACCGAATTTATTGAAACGATTTTCATGAACAACATCTGAAAAAATGGTAGAATTTATCATGGAACGGTCTGATGGCGTAAAACGATGAATTAATCAAGGGGAAATGGAGTAGTAATTAGATCAGTTGTGGAAAATATTTTTTGGGGTGGATGGTGACGGATTATCCATGGTTATCGGTAAGCGGTTTTGGTGCCCATATAAAATCCACACAAAAAAAACTGATTATCCAGAAAAAAAATACTATCGAGGAATATCCTCTTGATTCGATAAAAAATCTGCTTATTGTTGGTGGTCACACCATCAACTCATCCGCCATTTTAAATCTCATAAAAAATGGTGCATATATCTCATTTTTTGAACCCGATGGTAATCCAATGGGAATCATCCGGCCATTCGGAGACAGGAATGATGCAGAGATCCATAGAATACAACAGGCTATCCCACGTCATCGTTATGCTATTGCCCTGGCACAGGCAGCAATAAAATCCCGTCTCTTTGCCATTTCACGTGTTCAGGAAATGCAGAACACTTCTTTGTTCTATGAAAGTGAACAGGAATTTCTTCATAAGTCACAGGAGGAACTGGAGTATCTGATAAAACTGGATGAAATACGTCGGTTGCACCGGTTAACTACGGATATGTATTACGAGATCATGTCTCGGAATACCCCGCTGGATTTTGGATTCAGGAGGAGAACTATACGGCCTCAGTCAGATCCAATCAACGCAATGCTTTCCTTTGGGTATGCGATGCTATTTGGTAATTGTTGTGTGTCTGTTATCGGAGCCCGTCTTGACCCGGATTCTGGCTTGATGCATGAAGGGAAAGGAAGCCTTGTACAAGATTTGATTGAACCCCTGAAAACAGAAATGATTGACAGGGTAGTATTTCAGGTTGCCAGAGAATCTCTTACCCCCTCTGATTTTGAACAGACACCAAACCGGTGTATGCTTTCCGATGAACTCATAAAAAAGATGATCGAATTATTCCATACCACAATAAATAATGAAAAAATCGACGAACTGGTATATAATCTCTATAATGCAATAACGAATAATCATGAATTTATAGTCCGGTACTGATCCGCCCTTCTCCTTTAATGATCGAAAAATCATTCAACGCCATTAAAGGAATTTCAGATGTTTTTAAATCCCGTATTACTGCACGGGGGCAGCTATATATCATCGAAATAAACTTTTCAAGAATCATTGACTCTGCAGTTGCATAAATATGAACTCTGCCATCGGGAAGATTTATGACCGTACCGGTAACATGCAAATCGGTTGCTATTCTCCGCACGCATGCCCGAAATCCAACTCTCTGAACTCTTCCGCTGATAAAAATCTCAACGGTCTTCACGGTTACATCCCCTGCATAAGTTTAATTGCAAGTCCAAGTTCATCAAACACTTCATCCCGTAATGATGACTGACGAATATTCGTTGCAGCGTCTATTGCAAGATCAAGCACCTCTTGTGCATCCTTCTCACAACCAGATGCATAGGTCTTCATTGCAATATCACACATGACAAAAGCTCGCCTTGAAAGCGGCCGGATTATCCGGGACTCTTTTATTGCACTCTGTAGCATCCGGTGGGATATTTTTTCCGCCCCTTCTTTTCTGAACATTACTGCAAGGTCACAGAAAAGGATCGCCTCTTTTCCACGATCTGCGACAGAACGAATCAGTTTTTCAAGTGATGCGATCTGATTCGGGTGGGCACCGTCTTCAATTATTTTCTCAAAAAGAGCCTTGATTTTTTCATATTGGGGAGATCCTTCACAGGACTCCTTATGCCCCATCTGCGTGAGGCGACGGAGCCGTATTTCGTCATTATCAATTTTTTTTGTGACTTCTATTGCACTGTTAAGATAGGCTTTATTGTTGTGTTTATGGTAAAGCATACAAAACATCTGTGCGATGTTGTCACGGATTGTATCAGCAAGTTGTTGAATGTTTATCTTTCTGGTTAATGCATCTGCTTTCTTAAGCAGGATCACTGGTGTATCATCATCGGAGTTTTGCAGTGCAAAAGGGATGATATCGAGAAGGGCTGATGCTTTTTCATACGGTGAAGGGATCCTTTCGACAGCTTCTGTCAGGTGTGTTAATATTTTATTACATTGATCCCTGTCATTTTTGATCATGCTGAACACAGCAATTAGCGAATCTACATATTCAACCGGGTCTGCGATTTTTGATGCCACCTCTGATGCAACACTGATTAATTCGCGGTCTGGTTTAACCACGTTGAGTTGGACAATCGCTAATACAATCCGTTTACGAGTCATCGAATTTTTATCAGACTCAACGTTATCTAACCGCAGGATCGCATCGTCAAGGCATTTTTTTGCTTTGTCCGGATCGATAATGCAAAATAACAGGGTAAGGTCAGAAAGTATCAGGACTTTCTGGAATTCAGCCGGAATTTTTTTGAGTGAAAGACATACATCATCCAAAATCTCCTGTGCACGATCGAATTCGTGTAATTTGATGGACGACTCTGCGAGATTGCATAATCCAGTCAGTTTGATATAGGCATCATTGATTAACTGGAGAAAGCAAAAAATCAGATTGATCATGACCGGATTTGACGTCGAATACTCATTTCTCTGGAGGAGAAATGTCATAATTTCGTAGGGATCCGTTGAATCCGGGTACGTGATGTTCTCGTTAAGATTCGAGGTAATCCGGGACATCATGGCGTCTCTTTCCAAAGGATTTTTTATTTCTGCAGAGAACATTGCCAGGGGTATAGCATAATCCGGGTTATTACTGACGCGTGAATACGACAGGATAATATCAATTATTCCGGCAATCTTGAGAGATATCCACGGTACCTTGACGTTCTCTTTTATTATTGATAATCCCCTTTCAAACGGGTATATCTCTGAAGAAAAATCATCAGAGTTTATACGGGATTTCGGCTCTTTTAAAAGGGTGCACCCGATTGTTACGGAACACTCAGCAATCTTTTCGAATTGTTGGGTTTTTAACGCTGGATCGCTGATATCTTTTGCTATCTGATATGCTTCTTCAAGAGCATCAGGAGAATGTTTATCGACTGCATATTTTATTATTCCCTCAATAATATTTGCCATCGCATTTGCGGCAAGGTTGTTTTCCAGAAGTGAGCTACACCATACTCTCATCCTCAAAAGAAGGTTGAGATCCCCTTGCTGTGCAGCAAGAATTGAGGCGTCATTGATAATACTACTCAGGGTTATTGAACGGGTGTCCTGACCATCAATCTCACAGGTAAGGCCGATGGCTCTTTGGAGATAATCACGGTTTTTTATCTGCACACCAATTTTTGCAATTTGTATAACAATGTTTGATATAGCCTGCTCCTTTAAGGGCTGTTCCTTGATTGATTCGGCTATTTGTATCAGGATACCCGGGTCATGCAATTCGAGAAATCCACGGTCTACGAGAACTGTAATGCTTTCTAAAAGGAGAGAGTCCCGCTTGGGATGCCGGAGGATGAGGTCATTGATTGATTCAGTATGGGAAATTATATCCTCAAATGGATTATCCGTACTCAATTCAATAATTGCCCGATATATTGCATTTTGTATGATATCCTTATTCAATCGTTTGAGGATCATCTCGTTGACCAGATGTATGCTATCTTTCAAAATCCCTGTTTTGAGGAGATGAGTGAGGCTGTCTTCAAATTGGGGAAGGTTTTCTGTCTCATGGCTGATTTTTCTAAATATATCGAGGGCAGAGCTAAAATCCCCTGAAGAAAGCATAATCTGGGAAAACTGAAGGTATATACGCGATAAAAAGACCGGATTGCTATTCTTATCAATAATAGGAATCAGATCCGACAGGACAGGCATATTGTTTGATCGCTTGGCAACAGAAACACCGGCACGGACCAGTTCCCGGAGGGGATATGCCTCAGTATCAGAAAAAAGCTGGTGAAGTGTTATCGCAGCGGAAAGGTACCACAAATCTCCTGATAGTTCTGCTTTTTTAAGGAGATAGACAATAAGGGTACTGGTGACAAAAGGCATCCTTTCGCAAAGTGTCTGAAGGATAGTGATAATCTGGGTTTTATCCTTTACCCTCTCCAATAACTGTTCAGTCAGGGCACTGACAATTTCAATTTGCCCCTCCTTTGAAAGATCATCAAAATTTTGTATGAAGAGCGCGATATCCACCATCTCTTTTCCGAAAACAGATTTCGATCCCTTTTCAATAATAGATGAAATACATGCATGCCTTCGGATTTTCTGGTGGATCTTGGCTGCACTATGGATACTGTCAAAGAATAACACCCGGTTCTTTTCAAGAATGGCGATTGTTGCCAATGCTTGTGCAAGTTCTGCATGTAATACCGCACGTTTTGAAATATCACTAATTTCCTCAGTGAGAAGATGTGACCGGTGGAGGAGTTTTTCATCACGGGTGGCAACTGCCCATTCAATCAGAAGAGGAATAATATCGATCATGATATCTGAACGATATTTCCGGAAACTGATCCGTTCAAGCAGGATCATTCCGGAATTGATGAATCCTGCATTCGCCTCTGAAACGCCTGCGTCGATAAGGGCTTGTGCCATCATTGCAAATACCCGCGACTGGTAACTTTTTTTACCTAACGTTTCCGACAGTGCAAAAACAGATTTCAACCATTTTTCATCTTTTGTTGTGATGTATTTCTGTATTATTTGAGAGAATAAGCTGTCAATATCATTGCTGGGGAGATCTGGCAGGGCAAGTAACAGTTCCGGTTTATTATTTTTAAAGGAGTAAATTGTGATAAGCCGGTAAATATCCTTTATGAGTGTCTTTTGTGCCCGTCTTCCCTGTCCCAGATGAATTTCCGCTATGCAGCCCTCGACGATTTTCCAATCGTCTGGCGATAGTGCCTGCTGAACCTTCCTGACAATTTCCGGAGAACTGACCATTCTTATATCACAGATAT
The DNA here is from genome assembly GCA_003141335.1 of Methanoregula sp. GTDB lineage: Archaea > Halobacteriota > Methanomicrobia > Methanomicrobiales > Methanospirillaceae > Methanoregula. Next base: position 40,590 of record PLLR01000112.1, read on the forward strand.
GAAACTATGGGTTGATAAACTCAATTTAACCCAAATAGTTATAAAATTTTTGATATCATTTACGCTTAAATTTAATTTATATCATGATAATAAACCAAAATTATCGATTTTCTTCATAATTTCGCCCATAATATGAATTAATTTTAAAAAGCGACAAAATTTTTAAATATTTCTCGAATTCTCATTCGGTAAAAAAAAGTATTCTGGTAAAGGTGGATTACAACCTCATTCTTTTGATTGCCTGGATATAAGATGATTAAGTAATGTATTTTTTTGTAATTGCAGAAATATGGTCCATCAGTTCTTTATGAAAAACCTGCCCCTCTTCATGACATTCAGCATCTACTAAAATCCGAATTATTGGCTCCGTTCCAGAGGCACGTACTAGCGCCCACGAATTCCCCCTGAAGATTTTTATGCCATCTGTCTCGTCCATTTTATCCTGAGAATATGCCTTTTTGAGGAATTCAAGCACTTTTGTTCCATGGGGTGTACTGATTTTGTCCTTGATCAAAAATCGTTCTGGCAATTTGTTTATCAGTGCCGAGAGTTGTTGCCCGTTAGAAGCAAGAATGAAAACCATCATTGCGGCTGTCATGCCGCCATCCCGGCAGAACTGGTGATCGGGAAAAATGAGTCCCCCGTTCCCTTCGCCACCAAAAACCACCTCTTTTCCATTCTCAATAAGTGATCGCATTGTTCGTGCAACATAAATGCTTCCCACCGGTGTGTAGGTAATAGTGCACCCCTCATTTTTCACTACCCTTTCCACCATCTGCGACGTACTTACCGGTGTAACTATTGCACCTTTTTTTTGGTGACATATATGCTGGGCCACCAATGCAAACTCCTGGTTCTCTTCAACAAATCGTCCATTCTCATCGATGAATACAGCACGATCTGCATCGCCATCGTGTGCAACGCCGAATGCAGCTCCCCTGCTGACTACGAGTTCCGCCAGTTCCCTGAGCCCTTCGGAAGAAGGCTCAGGCAGCCTTCCGGGAAATGTTCCATCCATTATTCCATTGATCGTGAGCACCCTGCATCCCATTTCAGTGAGGATCTGTGGCGTTGTAATGCATGCAGGGCCAGATCCCGGATCAACTACTACGGTCATACCTGATCCAATCTTATGAGGAAAGTGATTGATAATCGATTTGATGTATTTCCTGATAAGATGAGGAGCATTTACTTCGTGGCCGACGTGTTCCCACGGTTTGGTAGATAATGAGAGATCAAATATCAGTTGTTCGAGTTTGAGTGTTTCCTCATCGCCCATTTCCGTGCCATCAGCCTCAATAATCTTGACGCCGTTGTATTCAGGCGGATTATGGGATGCGGTAATCATTGCCCCGCCGTCAAATTGTCCTTTTATAATGTACTGAAGAGCAGGGGTCGGGAGGATTCCGCAATCAACAACATCACATCCTGTAGCAAGGAGTCCTGATTTAATTGCCTTTGCAAGTGTTTCCCCCGAGGTCCTCGTATCCCTTCCTACGGCGATACATCCTTTCCGCATGGTTCCGAATGCTTCACCAATAGTAACCACAAGTTCCGGAGTCAGATCTTTTCCAACAATGCCTCGTACACCATTGGTACCAAACAAACGTTTCTGAAATTTTGTAGTTTGCATGTGTTATCCTTCCCATTATTTGGTTACCGGGAAAAATTTTCAAAGAGATCGAGCGATGTGATGACCTTGCTTACCGCAGGGTTGGTAAGGATGCACTTATCAGCAAGCAAACTACCGATAACAATTTTGGGAAACGATCGCTGTTTAAAGCCTTCAATTACGACAAAATCCATACCTTGATCGAATAGCATACTAAAAACATCCTCCAAGGTGTTCTTACGTATCGCAACTACTGCTTTATGGGAGTCCATTCCTATGGATATATCAGCACCCGCATCAAAAAAAATGGTGGTGTCTTTTCCCTTCTCGAAATGATAAGTATGGTCTCCCAGATGTTTGATCACCGCCACATTTCCAATTTTTTTTAGTTCCGGAATCAGATTTTTGATAAATGTTGTCTTACCTGAATTTGAGCTTCCAACAACCTGAATTATTTTCATACGTAATATCTCCTGTATAAATTAATTTGCATTAATGATAATGTGGTGAGTTATTGTCCGCTGTTTTCTAAAAGATCGGTGTTCGTTTCAACTACTGTTGTAATTATATCCGGTTCTTGAACCGGTTTGTTATGGATATCTTCTGACTTATCCCCAGTTGATAGTGATCCCTCAAATTCAATTTTTTTATTAATTGCGGGTTGAATTTCTTCGTGTTTCAAAGTTGATTCCGGTGAATGAGAATCGGGTAAAGGATCACGGTCTTTAGTTTTTTTGTCTATACCCGTTTTGTCAGTAGTTGGGGAGTGATTAACAGGAGGATTACTAACTGCTTTGGGTTTTTGTGGCACCGGAACGGGTAGTTGATCTGGTGACTCCCCCTCTTCTGCTCGTGACTTGAGAATGGTTTTTGCTGCTTCCCCCACACTTCTCATGACTTGGGTAATCCGATCTTCAATGTCAATTTCTTCATCAATATCAAGCGTTGTTCCTTCTACCTCAAGAAGAAACCGTGCGACCTCGCTTGCTTCAAAGAGCAGATCATCAAGTTCATCGGTTGTAAAAAATCCACACATTGTGCCATAGAAAAATGTGGCGCTCGCCTTTCGGACTTTCTTTTTGAATGAGTTGCGTGCCTGGTTGACAGCTTGCGGTGTATATGTATCTTCCATGAATGGCACGAGTTCCGGGAGATGTTTTCCGATAAAGGTCATCTCCGCGCCCCCGGAAGTACGGAAATCCGTGCATAATCGTGCAAGCGCCCATTCCCGGGCGGTAATATATGTTCTCTTACGCAGAAACTGGTTTACCTTATGGTAGGTAGCACCATCCACCTTCTTAAATTTTTTATATTTGTTAATCTCCTGCTGGATGCGCGAATCGTCCATCTTTTGTAACACCTGCACGAATTTTTTTGTTTATTCGGGAAACCACTATATAGTCACAAACCAGCTGATAGTCAGACCGCTTTGTGTATAGCATTATATGGTTTATTGCTGTTAAAATATTAATAAATTTACCTGGTTTTTTATGGCAATGATCGTCGAAAAACGGAAATAATTGTTAAAATATCCAAAAAAAGGAAAGATCCTCTCCCAAATCCTTCATGGTACTGGTGGCGAAAAATTTTCCTGAATATGATGATGCAAAATAGCTGGGAAATGAGGGGGGAATCAGTATCCGAAGATCAATAAGAGCATAGACTCTAAAAAACAGGCTCATCGTCATTTCGTATGGGTTAGATATGTAATTTAATTTAGTTCTTGATGTGTCCCACCCCTGAGGGGGTTGCCCGGTCGCCTCGTTAAGGCATTGACGGGCAAGGCAGTTTTTTTAGAATCACGCTCATAAAAAACTGCACTTGAACCGCCGCGGGAGCGACCCTTTGTGGGGTGACGATGTTCATCGTATTTTTTGGGGTATGAGCATATTTTGTTCCTCTCTTTGTAATCCACTCAATACCTGCGGTACTCATAAAAAAAACAGCGAAGAATAAAAAACAAAAAAAATTTCCCTCTGTGGATTACTCAGTCCTGGGAAGATTATCTTTGATGTGTCGGTTTTTATTGTCCAATTATTCCTGTCAGATCAAACCGGGAGAGTCTCTTGAAATTTTATTGTAGTACCCCAAGAGTTACCTGTTCGGGTGAGGTGGTGTCCACTGATATTTCATCTTATAGTGGAAGTGAGTGCCGATGATTGTATGCTGCAGGGAACTAGAAGCTTTTTTATTCCCTCCATTTTCCTTGTTCTTACCAGGATACGAACAGTTTTTTATGAACCCGGTAAATCAACACTACGAATTTGGATCCATACCCGGGGAGAATCTGCCAAATCTAAACATGGCTCCAGATTTTCTTTTACCAATACTCTTTAATCTGAATCTGGGTAATCCCCCTGCTGGTACCCGACATAAAAACTTTGTTTACTTTCTGGATTATTCAAGGGTCCTTTTTGTATCTGTTCTGGGTATCCCTGATTGTTTTGGGTACTTTTTTTATAATCCTCTTACTCACGGGGTACCCGATTATTGAAGCAAAGGTATGATATGAAAAATATTAGCAATAAAAACGTGTTTTGTGTATAGCATCATATGGTTTATTTGAAAGATCGGGTTGAACTGGAATGACTATTGAAAAACCAAAATTTATGATTTTTTTCAAAAAATAACTCTATATTACGGGATTTTGCACTTCTTTGCCAGAACATTTTTTCGGTAATTTCCCTAATGGTGAAGCCCTACGGTACACAAAAAAAGTAGGGAAGACACGAGTAATTTCCCGCTATTCATTCTCATGGCGATGATTTTTTTCCATCAACACAAAAAATCTCGCTTGAATATACCGGGCAGGAAAAAATTTCTGATGAATTTTCGTAAATGTATCAGGGATAATGGTCCTTTCAAGACTCGGAAGCAACCTCATTTTTTAATAAGACGACTATTGCAAAGAGATGATGCTCCATCGGCATCGGTATGAGTATGGTAAAGATCCGCCTTTTATTATCTCAAATCGTTCAAATTCTATTTAAAAAGATTGCTGGATAATAATCCTGCGCTTTCGCATATTTGCGTAAATACAATACAAATGAGATAGTACCTCCAACATCTCTCTTGTTTTTCCTGACAAAATGTTGGTTTAATTCCGGTGTCACATCATTATTTCTCTCTCTGACAAATCACCGATATGAAAGTTCAGACAATCTCTTTTTTTTATTCCCTGTCACGTTTTTCTGACAAAAAGCAGGGTTAACTACCAGTTTAATACCTGATTTTAACGTTCCAGGGGCTTTGCCTTTGGCTTGCTCCCGCCACTTTTCTCGCGCCCCCCACTTGCGATAACCCTTCTGAGCAGGTAATACTACAATATCCCAAGGCTCAGGGTTGGATCAAGGGAGAGGACAGGTACTGTTCCTTCCTTTATTTTATGAAGAATTTCTAAAAAATTGGGCTCTGTTGAAATCCTAGAGAGAAACAAGCAGTCGCTCTTGAGGGCTCCAGCACATCGTGCTTCCGCCCCCGCCGCTCGTGCATCCCCCAATAGTGCGATAATCATCAGAAGGTTGA
>PLLR01000064.1 GCA_003141335.1 Methanoregula sp.
TCAGTTCCGATCAGTTCTTCCCGTGAATGACCGGTAACCCGCACAGTCGCAGCGTTCACGTCACTGATCTTTCCATCAGGATTAATAGTGACGAGCGGGTCAAGGCTTGCCTCAATCAGACTCCGGTTATACAGGTTTGCGATTTTGAGTTCAGTCAGTATTCTCTCTCTCTCGGTTATATCCCGTGCGAAACAACAGCAGTACTGTTTTTCCTTGAATTCGAGGTAATTGAGGACCATTTCAACAGGGATTTCCCGGCCGTCCTTTGTCGTAAAGGCAGTTTCGATCGTAAGTTGGCGATCTCGCTTGGTAATCTCCCAGGTCTCATTCCAGGAAAAGCGCGTGTCGCTTGATAATATATCAAAAATGTTTTTTGAAGCAAGTTGCAAAGTAGAGAAAACCAGGACCTCCCGGGCTTTTGTGTTCATATAAACGAAACGCCCTTCAACGTTGATCCAGATGATCATATAGGAGGCGTTATCCATGGCAAACTGGGTGAATTGTAACTGGAACTCCGCCTTTTCACGATGGGAGATCTCATCATAGAGCTGCTTGTTGAGGTCCTGCATCTCCTTTCTCTGTACCTTGACAAGATCGTCAATATCCTGTTCTGTTTTTTTCAGGTTTTCCTTCAATTGTCTCAATTCGGTGATATCCAGCCCCGCACCATGATATTTTTTTAAGGTACCGTACGAATCAAAAATTCCACGGAATTTCCAACGTTGCCACCGATGCTCTCCTTTGGGTGTTATTGTACGGAATTCCTGGGTTGAAACCGGGTGGTTTTTATCGATCGATGCGAAACTGCTTTTGATTTTTGTAAATTCAGATTCAGGAATGACCGGCCGCCATTCATGCCCCAGAAGATCCGCTTTTGACTTTTGCAGCGTGTGGCAGTAGATTTCATTGACAAAGGTGATGGTACCGTCAGGTTCGAATTGGCAGACGTATTCAATTTCATCCATTCCGGGACCCGATGGGATGAATCCGGTATCTATACATCCGTTTTGTTCAGATCCAACCGGTACATCGATCATGAGCGAAACGCCCGGGTCCCCGTTTTCAAAAAAAACCGGGCTAATCGTGAGCATAGACGGGAACAAATGGTCTCCCGATACAATCATAACGGGGTTTTGGGATTCTTTTTCTTTCAGCCCTTCTTTTATTAATGCTGGCAATCCAGGATGGCTTTGCACAACAAACGGCAGCTGTTCAATAGTTTTACCGACAATTTCCTTTTTTGATATTTTCAGGAATTCAGACAAGGGATCGTTGATATCAACAACTATCAGCCCATGATTTATCAGTATTACATAATTCTTCGATAATTTTAGTACAGCAGCAGCTTGTAATTTATTTGAAAGGGAATAGATCTTTGAAGAACTGTAATGTTTGACGGTGACACTACCTTGACTCTGGAGCCGGTCAAGGTATTTAGCAACGGAATTGCGGTGAATGCCCAGCATTTTTGAAATGGTTTTAATGTTTAACCCTTCCGGATGCTCATATAACAACTCCTTAATGATGGAGATTTCATCCTGAAATTTTTCGACTGCCATCATGTATTGCATGACGATACGGTATTTAAGGTTTTTCGATCATGTTGTGCACTTATGTTGTGCATGCACTAAAATTTTTAAATCGATGACCAGATATCTAATTAATTCCTTGTTGTGAGGTTTTACGTATGTGATTCATCGTTGGAACCGCCTCAACGGTATGGTTGCTCAGGAAAAAAATTTGATGTGAAGGTGGATTACAAGATGCAAGAAATCTGTGTGGGATTTGAAGTGGCTCTCCCTGAAAAAAAGCTAAAGAATAAAATATGTACGCTTTGTTATGGCACGGGTAGTATAACACAACCAAATGGAGTAAAGGTTCCCTGTCCAAGAGGTTGTTCGGGTTACTATCCACCACATTGAAAAGATGCGTGTTGAACAACATCCGGAGGTGATATATGGGACAGGAAAATGAGACGTACCTTGCGGAAAAAGAGGAGGAGTTGGTAAACCTTCTCTCCGGGATAGGGATCAAAAGAAACGTTGCCAAGGTACTCGTGTTCCTCGCAAAAACACCGACGGTAACATCCCGTGCGATTGACCGGGGGACCGACCTCCGCCATCTTGAGGTGGCCACGGTGATGCAATACCTGAAGAAACAGGGTTGGATCAAGAGCCAGGAGAACAAAGCCAAGAGCAAGGGGAGACCGGTGAAGATCTACGAGTTGGCAAAACCTATCCCCGAGATCGTGAGCGGTATTGAAAAAGAAAAGATAAAAGAGGCAAACGACCAGCTCCAACTAATCCAAAAATTACGAAACTACGTCATTTAATCTCACGATCCCGCACTATTTTTTTCGTCCGCTGGATCTGTTCCCTGTTACAAATCAAAACAATCCAGCCGGCAGTACGCATTCTGGTGTACGGAACCACGGGTTATTTTGATTCAAGGACAGGAATACGATCAAGTTCTCCGGTGTAAAGTACGTGTAAAAGCCGGTCCGCCCCCCTCCTGACCGGTAGTGAGATCTCCTCCCCCGTTCCGGCACGTTCCGGCTGGATGCCGATAAGTATGATCCTTTCTACAATATCTGAGAGAAAGTCAATGAGAAATGAGAGGGGGAGCTGGTGGGTTCCCATACTCACATCCTCAATTTTGTCCCGCGGAATGATCCGGTATTCCCCCGGGGAGATGCCCATTGCTGCAGCGTCAACAAGTACAAGACAGGATGGCCGGGTTTTCCGTATTATCCCGGTGAAATTCTCTGGTGCGGTTCCGCAGGCGAGTGGGATCCAGTCATCTTTCCTGAACCGCTCAGCCACATAGATACCAACACCATCGTCCCCATTCAGTGGATTGCCGATGCCAAGCAGGATGTTTGTTGTCATGGTCTGAGAGTGATCCCTTTTCTATTTTTATTTCAGACAGTTTGGGGTTTACATGAACACTAGTATCTCCGGTTGCAGTGTCTGGAGATCGACTACCACAGCCTGAGCCGGTGTAGGGTTTACGTTCATCTGTTTCTGGAATGCGGTCTGGGACTGCCATGTACCAGCATTAATCCCGAGCACGCCCCGGTACTGGGTCAGTCCACGGATGTGGACATGACCGGTGTGCAGGATTTCGGGCAGCGGGTCGATAATCAACCTGTCAGTTTTTCCTGCGGCGATGGGGGTCTTGCGCCCGTATGCCGGAGCAAGATGCCGGCGCTGGAGCATCTCCTCCATCATGAGCCCGCTCTGTTCATAGGATGCACCGGGAATCAGTCCGATCATGTCATCGATCGATCTGCCGTGATACATGAGAACCCGCACTCCCTGAAGGTTGACGAGCGCCGGGTTCTCGACAAGCATGCAGTTCTCCGGGAATTTTTTTGTAAATTGTTGCGGAATCACCGGTTGCGGCTCTGCACCCCGGACCACATCGTGGTTACCCGGTGAAATGATAATCTTCATGCGTGAAGGAAGATCCCGCATCATTGCACCGAATGCATCATACTGTTCATAGATATTTTTGATCACCAGTTCGCTTTCCTGTCCCGGATAGATACCGATACCATCGACAAGGTCTCCTGCAATCAGGAGATACGAGAAATCAGAATCCGAAAGCCAGTCTGCGAACCGGTTCCAGCACGCTTCAAGGAACGTGTCACTGCCGACATGGATATCTGAGATAAAGACCGCTTTGCCCGGCTGCTCACTTTTGTACGGGGTGTTGTCGATACGTATGTCCGGGCGGTACAGCTGCTCGGCAAAAAAGAGTTTCCCGTCATTGGAGAGTTTTCCCTTCACCCCGATAACTTCATCCTGGATAATCCGTTCTGCATCGGAAAAGACCGGGCGGTCTTTTCTGAAAAGCACGGGAATGTTTGCAGAAGAATCCTCTATCTCGGCAATCCGGTGACCGTTTGTCGTCGTCTTAACCTCGACAACCATGCCAATGATAGTACATTCTTCCTGGCGATAGCGGGTATTCCGGGTAAGTGCCTCGATGGGCATCGCACTGCACCGGCTCCGGATCATGCCTCCCAAACGGTTATACCGGTCACGGAAATAGTAGAGATAATCACTAGTCCCGTTCACACAGCCGGATGTACCCGGGCTGCCGCTGATCACTTCAACTGATGGGTCGGTGAGAAACCGCGTCCCGTCTCGTGTGACAGTCATGCCGGGGATATGTTTTGCCGAAACTACGATGGCCTCTCCGGGAACCTGTGCGATGATGCGTTCGATGAGATCCGGCTCATTCTTTTCCTGGATATAACGCACGACATCGGGATGCACCTGCAGCTTGGTCTCAAGAAACCGGAGCGTGATCTGCTGTGCATCGAGCATGGATAGTATATTGGTCACCAAGAAAATATAGGGTTTTATCTTAACACCGGAACACAGGTTGAATTCAGCGGGCTGTTTATAAATGATTGATATGCTCATCAGATGTAGATAATAATACGAGATTACAGCGGATCCTGCTCCATGTATGATATATTCAAGATGGTGTTCCTTGGTTTTGTGATCGGTCTGACCGGAGCGCTCGCACCTGGTCCAACACTGGTTGCAACCATCAACGCATCGATTGCCGGTGACTGGACGACCGGGTTGAAAGTGTCACTCGGCCATGTAATCGTAGAACTTTTTCTCGTTATACTGATACTTTTGGGATTGGCGACAGTTGCACTTCCCCATACCTCAGCGATTGCAGGAATTGGTGGGATTGCTCTGGTTGCATTCGGGGCATTGACGATCGCAGGAAGTAGGAAGGCAACCATGAGAACCTCTTCTCTCCAAACGGTTGCTAATCCCTATATGGCAGGACTTGTTACCAGCGCGGCAAACCCGTACTTCTGGATCTGGTGGCTCTCAATAGGAAGCGCAATGGTAATTGCGGGGCTCCAGGGCGGAGTGGTGCTTGTAGGAGCTCTTATGATCGGGCACTGGTCTGCAGATACCGTATGGTTAACGCTGGTCTCAACCGGCGTGTCCAAAGGCAGGACAATCGTTTCTGATACTGCATACCAGAAGATCATTGTCCTCTGCGGAATTTTCCTCATCCTTTTTGGGGTGTACTACTTATCACGCCTGTTTTTCTCACCATGAAACCCACGACATTTTTAATGCCACATGGTTAATTATGAAGGGTTAAACACTATAATTAAAAATCAGATAAAGAGCGCAAAGAAATGGCAGATAATGATAATAAACGGGATATCCGCACGCTGGTTTCACAATTCCGCACAAGTGATCACTGGGCGGTGTCCCTGGCGCGCGATCTGCTCTGGATCGTTGCGGTTGTCGGAGGTATCGCTCTTGCCCTGTTCCTCATCTGCGGTACCTGGCCTGCAGTTGTTACCATTGAATCCCAGAGTATGGTTCCTCATATGAACGTAGGGGACCTTGTTGTCGTCGTCCAGAAGGATCGGTACGGTTCTTTCGAAACATGGGTTGATGGTAATGCCTCCGGTACACTAAAGTTCCAGGATTACGGCGATGTCATCATCTACAAGCCCAACGGGATAACAACAGTTCATCCCATCATCCACCGTGCGATCCAGTATGTCGAACCTGGCTCGGTGACCGAAATGAAAGGGAAGAAACTACCCATCAATTATACAGCTTCCCATAGTGGGTATATCACGTGGGGAGATAACAACCGGTATCCCGATCAGCTGTCAAATTACCCTGGTATCGGCCAGATAGAACCGGTAAAAAATGAGTGGATAGTCGGAAAGGCGCTCTTTACGGTACCAGTTGTCGGGTATCTCCCCCTCCATATCGTTGAAGTGACTATTGTCATCGTTGGCATCATGGTAATCCATGAGCTATACCTGCGGTCACGGCAGGACAAACCGGGGAAGCAGCCAAAGAAAAGCGGGAAAAAACAGCGCTAGCTCGTTTCGGTTGTTATGTCAGAGATTTCAAACCTCCTCTCAGATGTACTCGGGGGACATCGCCTTACTGAGGCAGAAGCAACCCGGCTTCTGGACACACGGGGCCGGGAAGTTTTCCAAATTGCGTCTGCGGCAGATGAGATGCGAGAGCGCCATGTGGGGGATATTGTCACCTATGTGAAAAATCAGAATCTGCATGTGACCAATATCTGTAAGAACCTCTGCGGTTTCTGCGGCTTTGGCAGGAGTGCGGGTGATGAAGGGGCATACTGCAATGATAAGGCAGCAATTCAGGCAAAGGTACATCTCGCCTTAAAACGGGGTGTTACTGAGATCTGTCCGCTGAGCGGGGTGCATCCCGAATTTACAATCGACACCTACTGTGATCTGATCACGTGGGTGCACGAGGTGGGATCGCATATTCATCTGCACGCGTTCAGCCCGGATGAGGTTTCTCATGCAGCCTCCAGGAGCAATCTCTCCAGCGCTGAGGTTCTTGGACGATTAAAGGCTGCAGGACTTGGTTCGTTACAGGGTACTGCAGCAGAGATCCTTGTGGACTCCGTGAGAAAGGTGATATGTCCCCGTAAACTAGGCACGGCTGAATGGGTGCGTATTATCAAAGAAGCACACACCCTGGGGATCTCATCGACGGCTACCATCATGTACGGTTCCTATGAAACTGCGAAGGACCGTGCTGAGCATCTTGGCATCCTGCGCAATATTCAGGATGAGACGCACGGCTTTACCGAACTGGTTCCCCTGTCATACATCCACACAAATACTCCGCTCTATAAAGAAGGCATTGCCCGCGCAGGTGCGACCGGTCGGGAGGACCTGCTTATGATCGCAGTTTCCCGGCTGTTCCTGGATAATTTCGATAATATTCAGGTCCCCTGGGGGAAGCTGGGACTAAAGATGTCGCAGATGACGTTGATGGCCGGAGGCAATGATCTTGCCGGTACAATGTTTTCTGATGATGTCACTGCGGATGCGGGGGCAAGCGATGCAGATTACCTGGATCCCGCTGTCATGGAACGGATGGTTTCAGACCTTGGGAGAACCCTGCAAGAGCGGACAACCCTGTACGAGCTGGTATAATAAACACAGAGCAAATTGCCTGCATTCATTTTTTTTAAAAGGAAGTGCAACGATTAGCCGGTATTTCATTTTTATATAAAAAAAGTTCAGAGAAGTTCCAGCGCCTGCCGCCCGGTCATACCGATCCGGATCCCGCGCCCGAAAGCAGACCGGTTTGCCTCCTTGATAATCCCTTTGAGGATATCATCGGTATCTATGATTGACGGTCCGATTGCGGGTCTCACCTTTGCTGCGGGATAGCTGAATGAATCAAGTGCAGCAACATCAAAAGCTCCGCACCCAACCATCCCTACATCGGTCATTACAGCGACAAGATTCGCCGGGCCGAGAGGGATAATATATCCCTCTGCAATTTTTCTGGTCAGTTGAACTTCAACCTGTTCCATAGATCTCCTGTAGAGATGGTTGGCGTAGGGAAATAATAATCATGTGGCATAAGAATACGATACATTTACTTTTAACCGGATGCTACACAGCCTGAAGAATTTCCTGGAGCGAGGTATGGAGAAAAACCTGCGGATCCTGCTGGATGATGTGAAAAACGGCTACCGGCTGAGCGAAGAAGAAGCACTGGATCTGTTCCATGTCCGGGATCGACGGGTCTGGGATATTGCAGCAACTGCTGATGAGGTGCGCGAACAACGGGTCGGTAACGATGTCACCTATGTCAGAAACCAGAATATCAATGTGACAAATCTTTGTGTTAACTCCTGTGGTTTCTGCGGTTTTTCAAAAAAACCCGGCGATGACGGCATCTATTTTCATGACAAGTCCGAGATCCAGAAGAAGGCGGCCCTCGCAAAAATGCGCGAAGTATCCGAGATCTGTACGGTCAGCGGGCTCCACCCGGATTTTAATGCCCGATCCTATTGTGATGTCTACCGCTGGATTCATGAGGCTGCACCCGGGGTCCACCTTCATGCAAGCAATCCGATGGAAGTTGCATTTGCTGCCAAAAAGAGCAATATGAGCACACAGGAAGTGCTGACCGTGATGAGGGAGGCGGGACTCGAGTCAATGTGCGGGACTGCAGCGGAGATCCTTGTTGATGTCGTCCGTAAAAAAATCTGTGCGCAGAAGGTTTCAACAGAGGAGTGGGTGCGCATTATCCGGGAGGCGCATGCCATGGGCATTCCAACGACTGCAACGATCATGTATGGTCACTGCGAGAGTGATGAAGACCGGGTGCATCACCTGGCAATCCTGCGTGAAATTCAGGACGAGACGCACGGGTTCACAGAATTTGTCCCTCTCTCTTTTATCCATATGAACACCCCCCTCTACCGCGCAGGAATCGCGCGGGCGGGAGCGACAGGAAGAGAAGATCTCCTGATGGTTGCCGTGTCACGCCTCTTTCTGGACAACTTTAAAAATATCCAGGTTTCGTGGGTGAAAGAGGGGATCAAGATGGCCCAGTTGGGTTTAATTGCCGGTGCCAACGATCTTGGAGGAACGATGTTTGAAGAGAGCATATCAAAAGGGGCGGGAGCGGTCAATACCGATTATCTCGATCCCGCTGAGATGCAGCGGGTTGCAGAGGATGTGGGCAGACCCCTCCGGAGGCGCACCACGCTGTATGAGCTGATCTAAAAAACGTATTCGTTTTTCAACCGTGGTTGCGTTTCACAAGCCGGACAATTTTATCCCCGATCTTCTGTGCGTTCTGAACGGCCTCCGCATCGTTTAGTACATCTCCTTTATGGTACCCCGTCCCCTTGACATAACCCAGCGATGAAAATTCATGCGTGCTTAAGAACCCCTCAAGCGTCTGGATCGTCCTGCTTGCACCCTTATGTGCCTGCACAGCCACTGCGATACCTTTCCTTCCTGCAAGCTTCCGGTCATGGTAGAGGGAATACGTGCGGTCGATGAAGTTTTTAAGGTGGCCGCAGACATCGTAGTAATAGGTAGGTGAGCCGATGATGAGTACATCGCAGTCCAGCACTTTTTGAATCACGGTGTCCCAGTCATCGTTCTCGATTACGCACCACTTCTTCTCCTTGCATTTCTCACAGCCCAGACACGGGTGGATCTTCTTTCCCGCGAGCGAGACAAATTCGGTTTTGATCCCCGCATCATCACAGCGTTTGAGGATGACGTTGACCAGATCCGCGGTATTGCCATCCTTACGCATGCTTCCCGATATCCCGAGCACTTTCATATGTTATCCTAGACCTGTGGATTAATGATAGTTTTGATAACAGGATCGGATGTGAGTTCCCTGAATGCAGTAAGGATCTCTTCCTTTGGATCATGCTGCCGGAACAAAAGATGTGATGAGCAGGAGCAGTCGCTGCAGCCAAAACCTGGAATCCCCGAATCGCTGAGCGCCTGAGCAAGTCTGCATTCGCATCGCTCCTGTGTCACTGCAAAGATTGCGTAACGTAGAGAAAAACCCGGGTTGGTGAGGAGATAATCCACATGCCATTTCGGCTGCTTGTCGCGCAGGTGGGCAAGTGAAATGTGACGCCCGAGCCGTTTTAACCCGCCGCTACCGAGGGCTGATCCAACATAGATATGCCAGCCAGCCCGAAAAGTGAGGTTTCCCAATGCACCGACCCGGACTGTGCATTCGTGATTTTCAAAGACGAGACAGTAAACTCCCTTATCCATAACCGCTCTTTATGAGTTCCTGTGCGACAGCAATGTGCCGGCTGCCACCCTGTTCAACCGGTTCCCCATGACCGGGGTAAAGCCCTTCAACATCAAGAAGTGAGAGCCGGTCGATCGATCGTGCAAGTTCCATCCTGCTACCCCCCGGAAAATCATAGCGTCCGAAACAGCCGTCAGAAAAAACAGTATCTCCACTGATGAGCACAAGATCCCGCTCAGAAAAGAGGCAGATGCTTCCTGGTGTGTGACCCGGTGTATGAAGGACTTTTAGTTCGCCGATGATGTCACCCTCGCCAAGGATAATATCGGGAGCAATGCCAGGAGAACGAGCGCCAAAGTGCATGGAAAGGCTCTGGGTGTCATCAATAAGTCCTCTGGCATCGTTTTTATGAATGGCGACCTTCGCCTTGCACATATGGGCGATCTCTTTTACACGAGCGGTGTGATCAAAATGGCAGTGAGTCAGGACGATTGTATCAATCTCGTCTTTGTATGGCCTGATTGCCATTGGCAGCACGCCCGCGTCAACGAGAACCGTGCCGAAAATATAGGAGTTCGCATAGCCCGACTGTTCGGGAATCCATCTCACCTGCATGCACAATAATAAGGACTCCCGACAGATGTTTCTTATGGATTCGCTTATCCGCAGGTGTGCTTCTGGTGTTCCGCCGGAACTCGAAGTAGTGGCACGAGCGGAAGGGATGGATCCGGCGCGCTTTGCACGGGGTATTGCAGCCGGAAGGATTGTGGTTCCGGCAAACCCGAAGCGGGTGCACCGGCAGTGCGCGATTGGTGAAGGGTGTCAGGTCAAAGTAAATGTGAATATCGGAACCTCTGGTACCCGCTGTGATCCTGCGCTTGAAGAGGAAAAGGCAACAGTTGCACTGAGTAATGGTGCCGATGCGCTCATGGACCTCTCCACAGGAGGGGATCTTGTCGCGATCCGGAAAAAAATCCTTGCGTTTGATACTACGGTAGGAACCGTGCCGATCTATGAAGCGGTACGCCGGGCGGGCAATGCAGGAGATGTGGATGCAGATCTCCTGTTCCGTGTGATCCGGGAACATTGTGCGCAGGGTGTGGACTTCCTCACGCTTCACTGCGGTGTGAACCGGCAGGCACTCGCGGCGCTCAGGAGCGATCCGCGGGTGATGGGCGTGGTGAGCCGCGGGGGGGCGTTCCACTGTGCGATGATGGTGCACCGCGATGAGGAGAACCCGCTCTACGCTGAGTACGATTACCTGATGGAGATCCTCGCGGAGCACGATGTCACGATTAGCTTGGGTGACGGGATGCGTCCCGGTTGCCTTCAGGATGCAGAGAAACTTGCAAAATCGGTGGAGTACGTCACGCTTGGAACGCTCGCGAAGCGGGCGCACACAGCCGGTGTCCAGCGGATGATTGAAGGTCCCGGTCACATGCCGCTCGATCAGGTGGGCTATAATGTGCGGATGATAAAAGAGATCACCGACCATGCGCCGCTCTACCTGCTCGGACCGCTCGTCACCGATATTGCGCCCGGCTACGATCATGTCGTGGCAGCCATCGGTGGGGCTACTGCCTGTCTCAACGGTGCTGATTTCCTCTGCATGGTCTCTCCCAGCGAGCACCTTGCCCTTCCGGATGTTGCTGACATCATCGAGGGGACACGGGTGGCAAAGATCGCCGCCCATGTGGGCGACACCGTCCGGAAGCACGAGGGCTGGCGGATGGAACGCGAGGTGCGGATGGCCGAGGCCCGGCATGAGCTCGACTGGGATACCCAGTTCAAACTCGCCCTCTTTGGCGACCATGCAAAGAAGATCCACTGCCGCGACGGGGATATGGAGACCTGCTCGATGTGCGGGGATCTGTGTGCAATCAAGGTGGTGAACGAGCTGTTTGGGACGGGGAAAAAGAATAAGAAGAAATAACGATTTTCATTTTTTTAATAAATTCAGTATCCGAACTGCAAGGTACGCCGCGTTCTCACCGTTATCTACACCAACGCACGCAACCGGCACACCTTTTGGCATCTGGGCAATCGCGAGGAGTGCATCCAGTCCGTTGAGGGTCCCGCTGACCGGGACGCCGATAACCGGTTTATCAGTCTTTGATGCAATAACGCCAGGAAGTGCCGCGGAAAGCCCGGCGATTGCGATGAACACCTTTGCTTTGCTCTTTTTAATATATGAGTCCAGCTTGTCCGGGTCACGGTGAGCGGAGATTATCTGATCATCATAGGACACCTTATTCTCTTCCAGGACTTTTTTCACTTTTTCCGTAATGGCTGCATCAGATGCGGATCCGGAAATTACTGCGATGTCTGCCATATCTGCCATCCAAACTTATATCCTGTCTATATAAATATAGTATGGGCAGATCCACATGGAAAAAGAACTACTCCTGATGCTACCGGGTCCTGTGCCGATGCCGGAACGGGTAAGGTATGCAATGATGCGTCAGGCAATAAACCACCGCAGCCCCGAATTTGGTGCGGTCTATGCTGACTGTGTACGGGTATTAAAGACCGCCTTTGGAACAACGCACGACCTCTTTGTGATCAGTGGATCCGGAACTGCCGGTATGGAAGCTGCAGTTGCAAACTTTGGCAGGGACAAGGATATTGCCTGCCTTGTCAACGGGAAGTTTGGCGAGCGGCTCTACAAGATCAGCCAGCGCTATGGAAAGGCACACGAGATCGGCTCTGATTGGGGAACACCGCTCAACCTTGCAGCACTCGAGGAGCGGCTCGAGCAGGGTGCACAGGTAGTCACGCTCGTGCACAACGAAACATCTGCCGGTATCAAGAACCCGGCAAAGGAAGTCGGCCGCATCGCAAAAAAGCATGATGCGCTGTTTTTAATGGATGGCATTACCTCGATCGGTGGCGATGTTGTTGAGGCAGATACCTGGGGAGCAGATGTTGCCATTGTCGGATCCCAGAAGTGCTTCGCCGCACCGCCCGGGCTTGCCGGAATCTCGGTAAGCAGCAAGGCCTGGGAGAGGCTTTGTAAGAATCCCCCCTACTATCTCGACCTTGCGGCGTACAAAAAGAGTGCAGCAGGTAAACCGATGGAGACACCATACACCCCAGCAGTTCCGCTCTTTTTAGCGCTGCGGGAAGCGTGTCTTATCGTTGAAGAAGAGGGAATGGCCAACCGGATCGCACGCCACCAGAAAATGGCGCAGGCCGTGCGGGCAGCAGCGAAAACCTGGGGGCTCTTCCTGTTTCCGAAGATTGATGCAAAGCACGAATATTCCAACACGGTCACCGCGATCTCCTATCCTGAGGGTGTGAAGGATGACGAGATGCGGGCCATCATTAAGAAGATGGGGATTGTCATTGCCGGTGGGCAGGACCACCTGAAGGGGAAAATCTTCAGGATCGGGAGCATGGGTGCGGTCAGTGCACCGGAGATACTTGCAACACTTGCCGCAACGCAGCATGCGCTGAAGAAGTCCGGGTTCAAACTGCAGGGCGACGGCGTTGCTGCAGCCTGCGAGGTGCTTGGATGAGGGTCGGTGTTGCTGATACCACCTTTTCACGCGTCAACATGGGGGCGATCGCCATCGACGAGCTCAGGAAACACGCGAGTGTAGCGATTGAGCGGGTAACCGTACCGGGTATCAAGGACCTTCCGGTAGCCTGCAAAAAGCTCATTGAGCAGCGTAAATGCGACATCGTAATGGCACTTGGCATGCCGGGAGGGAAAGAGAATGACCGGCTCTGCGCCCATGAAGCCTCACAGGGTCTCATCATGTGCCAGCTCATGACCAATACCCACATCATTGAAGTATTTGTGCATGAAGATGAAGCAAAAGATGGAAACGAGCTTGCATGGCTTTCAGAACAGCGTACCCGCGAACATGCAGTCAATGCAGTAAAACTGGTCCTTCACCCAAAAGAGCTCGAAAAAGAAGCCGGCACCGGTCAACGCCAGGGATTTGCCGATGCAGGACCAGCACGCCGCTAGGGTAAAAAACAACAAAAGCGTACAAATTTATCAGGTTCGATTCACAAGAGATGATTAACTATGTGTGATACAAAGCCGATAAAACTGGGTTTTGTCGTTGCGGAATTCAACCGTGACATTACCTATATGATGGAGATCGAAGGAAGAGAGCACGCCGCGTTTCTCGGAGCAGAAGTGACCGAGTGCCTGTATGTACCTGGTGCCTATGACATGCCGCTGGCGATCAAGAAGATGCTACAGGCAGGAAAAGTTGATGCAGTCGTTACCATAGGCTGTGTTATCGAAGGCGCTACCCAGCATGACGATATTGTCGTACAGCATGCAGCCCGGAAGATTATTGATCTCTCGCTTGAATTCGGTAAACCGGTAACTCTCGGTATTTCCGGGCCCGGTATGACACGCCTTGAGGCGAACGAACGGATCGATTATGCAAAACGGGCTGTCGAATCAGCCATCAAACTTGTCCAGCGATTGAGATGAGACAACTCTCGGAGAAGATTGCGGCTGTTGCGCCGTCAGCCACCCTTGCGATCTCCGATAAGGCAAAGAAGATGCAGCGGGAGGGCATCGATATCATCAGCCTCTCGATTGGTGAACCGGACTTCGATACTCCCCGGCATATCAAGGATGCCTGCATTGATGCGCTGAACCGGGGTGAAACGCATTACGCACCCAGTAACGGCATTCCCGAACTCCTCTCTGCCATCGGTGAAAAAATAACAAAAGAGAATCACTTCAGCTGCCGCCCTGAACAAGTGATCGTTGCCTGCGGTGCAAAGGATGCGATTTACGATGCGATGGAAGCGGTCCTGAACCCGGGCGATGAGACCATCCTTTTGACACCAGCATGGGTTTCCTATGAACCATGCGTCCAGATTGCAGGGGGGAAAATTGTCCAACATGCGGTCAATTCCAAGACATTCCAGCTCGACGACTCCCTTCTGGAGCGGGTGAATGCAAAGACAAAGATGATCGTTGTAAACTCGCCCTCAAACCCGTCAGGTGCCGTTTTTGACAAATCATCGATGCAGCTCGTTGCAGATCTCTGCGAAGACTACGATATCTATGCAATGTCGGATGAGATCTACGAGAAGCTGGTGTACGCCAAAGAGCACCTCTCGCTTGCTGCACTCGGGGATATGGCGCACCGTACAATCACTATCAACGGTTTCTCGAAGGCGTACGCGATGACCGGGTGGCGGCTGGGCTATGCTGTAGCACCGATCCAGATCATCCGGCAGATGTCCAAGGTGCAGCAACACTCGGTCAGCCAGGCAGCCACGTTTGCGATGTGGGGTGCAGTGGCAGCGCTCAAAGGGGACCAGAGTTGCGTCGGGGAGATGCGAACTGAGTTTGACCGGCGAAGAAAATACATCATATCTGAGTTAAACCGGATGGGATACGAGACTGCGCCGGCGGACGGGGCGTTCTATGCATTTGTGAAAGTGTGTGGAGATGATAGGGAGATTGCCAACCGCTGGCTTGAGCAGGGACATGTTGCCACTATGCCTGGCAGTGCATTCTACGCGCCCGGGTGGATCCGACTCTCGTATGCAACCTCGATGGAAAAATTAAAGGAAGCGATGAGGCGAATCCGGCAGCTTGGCGTGCAATAACTCCCGTTCAAATTTCATCACGTTTTTTTCCGATCTTTTCTCCACCAGATCTTTGCAAATGTTGAATCACCGGATATGACGATCTCAGGTCCTATTGTCCAAATCAGCGGTTTGAGATAATCAGCCATCACCCGTTCCTGTTCCTCTGTCATTACATTAAACCGGCGCCGGAAAAATGCGGTCATCTCATCCAGAGTTGTAAACCGGTACTCTTTCTTGAGAGGGAGCATCTCGACGTTTGCATAGATGCCCAGCTGGTACAGGACTCCAAAGAGGCAATCGGCTTTTGGCCCAGGATGATATTCCGATCCATGGAGCGGTTTCCAGAGATCAGCATACATTCTCTCCCAGAACGGCATGTCAACAAACCAGAACAGATATACGGAATCCCGCGAAGCAGCATTCATTTTTTGGAGTGCCATCCGGATATCCTCCATCGTGAGCGAGAGCGAGGCGATCACTACATCATACTGCCCGTCAAGATCGCTGGCGGGATCGATATCCTCCCAGCGTTTTTGGATAGTTGTTACATTGGTAATACCCTCTTTTCTCATCCGCTCGTTAAGGATTGCAACCATTCCTTCACCGGGCTCAATTGCAGTAATCTCCTTTACCCGTGGTGCAAGCGGGATGGCAAGAGTACCCGGCCCAGCACCGATATCCAGCACCCGGGAATTTTTGGTGATATCCATACCTCCAATCGTTGTCATTACGCGGTCGTCATACTCGCTGCGGGAAGTATAATCGTACCGCTCTGCATTCTCCCGACGGTTCCAATTATGTGAGGGATCATCGAAATGCTTCGATGACTCGTGCAAGCTCTGCCGTGTCTTCCAGATCTCATTCCAGTCTGGATTTATGGGCGGTTGTATTGGTGCAGGGCTCATAGCATTGAGTATGCATCCGGCCGGTTAAAAGTATCTGTCCGGGCAGACTCTGTCTATAAAAAAGGGAATTATTCGTGTCTGAGTGCATCAATCGGGTTGAGGTTAGCTGCCCGCCACGCAGGATAGATACCGCAGATCAGGCTGATGACAATACCGAATGACATTCCGTAAACAATATGGATAAGACTTGAATATACGAACAGGTACTTCGTGGTTTTTAGCAGCACACTGCTGATCGCATATCCACCAAGGAGACTCATGGCCCCTCCAATAAGGCTTCCAACGACACCGAGGATCAAAGCCTCGTAAAGAAACATCGACATCACTTCTTTTCGCTGCGCTCCGATACTGCGCATGATGCCGATCTCCTTGATCCGTTCGGTCACTGACATCATCATGATATTGAGAATGGAAACTCCTGCAACCAGCATTGATATGCCACCGATTGCTGACACGAATGTGGTGATCTGGCCGAATGCTGAAAAAATGGTTTCCATTGTCTTACGTGTATCCACAACGTCAACGATTTTATCCCGCTTGTTCATCTGATTTTCGATAGCAGTTTTAACGGCCGGGAGGTCATCCAGATTCTTCACCTTGATAACCACTTTGTCGTAATCATCGCGATTATATGTCTCGTCGAACCAGTCCTTTGTCACGACTATTGCGGAGTCGGTGCTGACATCAAAGGCCATCCCGCGCTCCTCGATGATTCCGGTCACCCGAAGTGTACCTTTATTCCCATCAGTCCCGATTGCGATCCGGGATCCAACTTTGACATTATGGTCCGTAGCGAATGTGGATCCCACAAGGCATCCCGAGTTGCCGCGGCTGTACCCCCCCTCTTTCAATTTCAGGAGATCCGGGACATCATCCGGGTTAAGGCCGTAGATGGCTGCAACGATGTCATCGCTCCCCACACCGAGTTTCATGCGATCCGAAGTCTGAAGTATAGGGATCGCTACATTCGGGGCAGAAGCACGTTTTATCTGCTGGAAATTTTGTTCTGTTATTCTGAGTGATGATGATCCCCCGGCACCCCCGCTGAAACCTCCCATAGTGCCACCTACATGGGGTGTTACAATCACGCTGTCACCGACAGTTTTCAGGCTATCTGAAACAGTGAGCACTAAACTATTGCCAAGAATTCCCATGGATGCAATTGCAACCACCCCGATAACGATTCCCAGCATGGCAAGGGTTGACCGGAGCAGATGGATCCTGATATTGCGTTTGGCAATTTCCCAAAAAATCATTCCACGATCCTCCCATCTGCAATACGGATAGTTCTATGGGAATATTTTGCGATATTCGGGTCATGGGTAACCATGATGATTGTGGTGCCCTTCCGGTTGAGTTCTGACATCAGTTCCATGATGCCGGCACCAGTCTTTGAATCAAGGTTGCCCGTTGGTTCGTCACAGAGCAGGATGTCAGGGTCATTGATGAGTGCCCGGGCAACAGCGACTCTCTGCTGCTGACCGCCAGAGACTTCCGTGGGTGTGTGGGTGAAGAGCGAATCATCCAGCTGGACCGCCCGGAGCGCTGCACGCCCTTTTTCCGGGTCCACCGCTTCCTGGGATTTCAGCATCATCGGGAACGTTACATTCTCGATGATGTTCAATAGCGGGAAGAGGTTAAAATACTGGAATATAAATCCGATCCGGTCTCTCCGGAGATCGGTAAGCTCTTTATCGGACATGTCCCCGGTACGGGTACCGCTGATATAAATGTCTCCGGCTGTTGGCGTGTCAAGGCACCCCATCAGGTTCAGGAGCGTAGATTTTCCGGAACCCGAAGGCCCCATAATCGAGATGAACTCACCCCTCCCAACCTTGAAGTTTATACCATCAAGCGCGGTAACATCGCCAGAAGGGAGCGGGTACACTTTGACTACGTCTTTGAACACCATGACGGGGTGTTCGTCCATAGAAGTGGTCACTTCTTGTTCCTTCTCACGTAGAAGTACCATCCGCCGATACAGGCCACGAGTACAATCACCACAGCGATAATGGGAAAGAGAAGATTTGATCCCCCACTATTCTGTGAATTGGTAGCAAGTGCTGAAATTTGTACGTCCTGCTGAGACATGTACAGGTTACCATCCGTATCCTTGTACGACAGTTGAATCGGGATACTCGAAGTGCTATTTGCCGAGAATGTAACCTCGAAGCTCCCAAAATCATCAGGTTTGAGCGCACCAACAACATAGGTCTTATATGGGTCCTGCGGAACCGCTGGTGAAAGTGAAGTTACCATGACCGTATTTGCCGTTTCCAGCCCGGCATTGTTCACATCACCGGTGATGTGGTAGATACCGCTTTCAGATTTTACCTGGACATTGCTGATAACGGGGTTTGCCTGCTTTTTATCGATTCCAAACGTAATCGGCAGATACATCTTCTCTTTGTGAGGATTATTACCGTTGTTATACGTTAATGTTATAACAAGTGTAGTCTCCTGATCGGGTGTTACCGTGAAATTAACCGGCGTTTTAGCACCAGACGCAAGGTTCCCGAAGAAAATTTTTGTCGGTGTTGCGGTTATCCCCGTTCCGGAAACATCAAGCATTACGCTCCTTACATCATTTTTCCGGGGATTAGCCACTTGCATGTAAATAGTCTCTCTCTTCCCTTGGGTAAAGGTGTCGGGTTTGTCGATAACTGTTAGTTCGAGTGGTGTGTTATCTACCTGTACCGTTGCCCGGTAGTAAAGACTGTCTGCATCGCGGAAGCTCAGGGAAAATGTGGGGTAATACGTTCCATCAGGGGCATCAGCGACAACGGAAAAAACGAACGATTGCCTCTGGAGAGGACCGATATTGGCTGAGGAATCGTAGGGTGTGCTTGTGAGCCTGATATTTTTGTCACCGATGGTTACATGATTTACCACGACACTCTGGTCAGAGTTGCCGTTGGTAACATATACCATGACGGTACCAATATCATCGGTAAAAAAAGTTCCAGGATCATACGTAACATTGGACACATAGACATTGCCGGCGGCAATAATGGACTCCGGTGTCTGGAATGCGGTTACCGCACCAATCCCTGTGCTGAAAATCAGGCAGAGAGCTATGAGTATAATAAATCGTGTGTTTTTCATTTAAATTCCTGTCATGGTATAGACAATATAGAGAATGTAAACAACAACCGGAATGCCCACGCAGAGTGCGGAATCCCTTTCAGAAAGCTGTCGGGCATTTCTCATGCCAAAGATCCAGATATTTGCGCTCCAGAGGAGAAATACGATAGAAATAATTGAAATGATCTGGGTCATTTCCATCATTGCAGGATCATGCATCAGTGCTTTGACCGCTTCCTGGATCAGCTGGGGGTCCTGGGCTGCGGCTGTAGTAATTTCAGGAACAATGACTCTTGGGATATACTGGATCGCAACAATCACGGTTAGTATCGCTCCGAAAATCTGGGGAAGATAACCATACCCTATAAACTCAAACGATCTTTTAAATGTCCCCTTACCCTTGAACAATGATGATATAAGATAGAATACGCCAGCCCATATCCCCCAGAAGATGAATATCCCAAATAAAGCACCAAGAATAGTAGAAATGGCGATTATTGATTCCATACCAGGAATCAATCCTGCCATCATCTTTCCCGTTAATCCCCCGATTAAATAGGCGTACATTGCTGAGACAATCCCCAGTGCGAGTACGATAAGTCCGGGAATTTTGAGACTTTCCTTTTCCGCGATTGCATCCTGGAAAAATGCCCCGGGTCTGATGAGAATATCAAAAAGTGAATGTTTCATCCCATAATCACCTGTTCCGCTTGTGGATCTTTTTGTTGTTGCAGGAATAACAACTTCATTACAGATTTTCTCCAGAGTATATTAATGGTATGGAAGGCGAAATCTAAAGTGTTGTTCGTGTGTTTAATAGTAAGGAATTGCCCTTTACACCTGAAGGGTGTGTGAGGAAGCTGTTTCATCCCTTGTGTCTTTTGCGATAAGCAATTAAAAAAAAATTCAAAGATTATTTTTTTATCACGGGTTCTGGGCTTCCGAGAGCGCTTCACGCGCCTTATCCACCATGTTCTGGGCTGCGGTTATTTTTGGTTTTATCATGGCGTACTCTTTCTTGTCAAATGATGCTTGCGCTTCCTTATATAGGCTATCCGCCCGGTCAATCCGTCCCTTGGCCTTGGTGACATTGGAGCCCTCGCTCTTTGCCATATCCACTTCTTCCTGCACAGCAAGCACCTGCCCACAGAGATCTTCTAACATACTGCGGACTCTTCTGCTTTTGCAGAATCTTCCTCAAGTTTCTGCCTCCTGCGTTCGCGTACCGCCTCTTTTGCTTCCGCCTGCCCCTGAATTATGTTTTGCAGTTCATCCTCGACTTCTTTGATGGTCTCAGCAAGCACAGAGGCGAAATTGGTGCGATTGTCTTTTGATTCTTCGTACCCATCATAGGCGCCGTATGCCCCTCCAGCAGCTGCACCGCCGATAGCACCGGTGATCGCATCCCCAAGTCCTTCATCCTTTCGCAGCACATTGCCGAGAATACCTCCTAGTCCTGCACCCGTAATCACATCCATCACACCTTTGGAGATCTCTTCTCTCTCGCGGGTAACGGTGTAAGTGACCTTGACATTCTCATTCTCAACGGCGATATCAAGGTGGCCCTGCTCGTCCGTATGTTTCACATGCATCTGTGCAGTGGTCTCTTTGAGCACCTGCCGGGTGATCTCGGTTCCCTTGAGCGCAAGATGTGACATCAAACGCTCGGTGAAATCCTGGTAATGTGACGATACTCCCTGACTATAATAGATGAAGACCATGGCGCTCGTTACTCCTCAATGATATACTTATCAGAAGGTTCAAGAATAAATGTTTGATTTTTTTGATCTGATGAATTGAAGATTTCAATTTTGTTACGCACAATTTCCCTTGAAGTAACATCGCGCAATTGCATTAAAATAGTGTACACATTCATGCGCAGTGTACAAATTTGTTGCACAATGTATATATTTATACAAATTAAAAGTACTCGATATGCAAACAAAAATCCTTCTCGATGAGGAGCAGATGCCAAAAAAGTGGTATAATATCCAGGCGGACTTACCGTCCCCGCTGGATCCACCACTCCACCCAAAGACCCATAAACCGATCGGGCCTGAGGATCTTTCTGCAATCTTTCCCATGGATCTGATCCGGCAGGAAGTCACCACTGATCGCCATATTGACATCCCGGAAGAAGTGCGGGAGGTACTGCGGCTCTGGAGACCAAGTCCTCTCTACCGTGCCCACCGGCTTGAAAAATTTTTAAAAACTCCGGCGAAGATTTACTACAAGTGGGAGGGGGTCAGCCCGGCCGGGAGCCATAAGCCCAACACCGCGGTTCCTCAGGCGTATTTCAACATGAAGGCAGGAGTCGAGAGGTTAGCGACCGAAACGGGTGCCGGGCAGTGGGGCTCAGCGCTTGCATTCGCAACGATGCTCTATGATCTGGAGTGTACCATCTACATGGTCCGATCAAGCTACACGCAGAAACCCTACCGGAAATCGATGATGCACGTCTGGGGTGCTGAATGCATCCCCAGCCCGAGCACCAAGACGAATGCCGGCCGGGCAATGCTCGAAAAAGACCCTGATACCCCGGGAAGTCTTGGGATGGCCATATCTGAAGCGGTTGAGGATGCGGCATCCCACAGCAACACCAACTACGCTTTGGGCTCGGTGTTGAACCATGTCTGCCTTCACCAGACTGTTATAGGTCAGGAGTGCCGCGAGCAGCTGGCGATGGTTGACGATTATCCGGATGTCGTGATCGGGTGCGTTGGCGGCGGGTCCAACTTCGCCGGCATCTCGTTCCCGTTTGCCGGGGACAAGCTGACCGGAAAGCACAAGGATGTGGACATCATCGGTGCCGAACCGGCATCCTGCCCCACGCTGACAAAAGGGTTATTCACGTACGATCTTGCCGATGAAGCCGGTTACACCCCACTCCTCAAGATGTTCACGCTGGGCCATGACTTTGTTCCGCCTACCATGCATGCGGGGGGTCTCCGTTACCACGGCGATTCCCCGATTGTCTCCCGGCTTGTGAATGACGGTGTGATGCGGGCTGTAGCCTACCACCAGAGCGAAGTCTTTGATGCAGCCCAGACCTTTGCCCGGACGGAAGGAATCATTGTAGCCCCCGAAACGTCTCATGCGGTAAAATCAGCTATTGATGAGGCGCTCAAATGCAAAAAGACGGGAGATACAAAGACTATCCTGTTCAACTGTTCCGGCCATGGCAATTTCGATATGTCGGCATATGATGACTATTATGCCGGTAAACTGGTGGACTACGAATACCCGGATGAGCTGATCAAGGAAGCCATTGCCCGGATCCCCATAATTTCCTAAAAACCCTTTTTTTATGAAACGCATCGGATTTCTCATCAACCCTGTTGCCGGTATGGGAGGAGCCGTGGGGCTCAAGGGAACTGATGGCAACGTGGAAGAAGCCCGACGTCGTGGGGCATTGCCGCTCGCAAAAAACCGGGCAAAAATTACCCTGCACTACCTTAAAAATAATCAGGACCTGATTTTTCTCACCCCCTCTGGTGCAATGGGAGAAGATGCACTCAGGGAAACCGGTGTGCGGCATGTGCAGGTTGTCAGCCATGCAGGGAATCACAGTACTGCACATGATACAAAGATTGCAGTGCAGCGGTTTTTTGAAGAGGGTGTTGACCTGATCCTGTTCTGTGGTGGTGACGGAACCGCCCGGGATATCTTTGATGTGGTGGGCCGGAATGTGACGATCCTCGGCATCCCTGCCGGTGTGAAGATGTACTCGGCCGTCTTTGCTATCGATCCGTCAACGGCAGCGGAAATTGTGACAAAGTACGAGATACAATCATTGCGGGATTCAGAAGTGATGGATGTGGATGAAGATGCATACCGGGCAGGGGAACTGAAAACTCACCTGTATGGCATTGCCCTTGTCCCGTCAGTTGCAGGAAAGACCCAGATCTCAAAACAGAT
This sequence comes from Methanoregula sp., assembly GCA_003141335.1. Taxonomy (GTDB): domain Archaea; phylum Halobacteriota; class Methanomicrobia; order Methanomicrobiales; family Methanospirillaceae; genus Methanoregula. The sequence goes on from PLLR01000064.1 coordinate 23,063, forward strand.
ATTTGAAGAAAGCAATGAAGAACGTGCAAAAGGGGAAATCGCCCGTTTTTTCCACGAGATCATGATCCCGGATGTGCTCTACATCCTTGGTGCAGGAACAACTACGGAATTCATTGCCCGCGAAATCGGGGTGAATAAAACCCTGCTGGGCGTCGATGCGGTAAAAAACGGGAAAACCGTTGCCATGGATATCGATGAAAAAACGCTCTGGGCTTTGCTTGAGCACGGGTATGAGGCAAAAATTATCCTCAGCCCGATCGGTGCACAGGGTTTTATCCTTGGCAGGGGAAACCAGCAGATCAGTGCACGTATCGTACGACGTGTGGGGATCAGCAATATCATTGTCGTTGCTACCCCGCACAAACTCCGGGAAACACCTGTCCTCTACGTAGACTCCGGGGATCCGGTGCTTGATGCGGAGTTTGGCGATACGGTTCTGGTGGTCTCGGGCTACCGCATGGCCCAGCGAAAGCGCATCTACCAGCCAGAGCGTGGATAAAAAAGGATTAGTTTTTCTGGGGCGCTTGTGGCGGTTTCAAGAGTGCGAATGCGATCACAAGGCCAATGACTGCAAGTGCAAGCACATACGGGAACACCCCGAGATAGGATCCCGTTGATGTCTTGATGAACCCGGCAAGTTGTGGTCCAACAATGCCACCTGCGCCGTATGCAAGGAACATCACACCGTAGCACCGCGGGTAGTCACCGGTGCCGAAATAACTTGCCGTAGCAGTCGGGGTGATGGCCAGCCAGCCTCCCAGGCATCCCCAGAGTACGGCAAACACAAGGATGTATACCGGCACGGACGGGATCTGCCAGATGAGCAGTGATGCCAGTGCGATCAGTACGAAGGATACCATCGCGGTATTCCGGGGGGTCAGCTTGTCCGTAAGGGTGCCAAAGACCGGGCGCCCAAAGCCGTTGAAGACGGCAAAGGCGCCAACGAGCATCGTGGCAAGCCCGGCCTCAACACCAACATCGACGCCAACGGGCTTTGCGATGCCAATCGCCATGAGCCCGGCAAGACAGCCGATGAAGTAACAGGCCCAGAGTGCGTAGAATGTGGAGGTTTTCAGCATCTGCTCGCGTTTGAATTCGCAGGTGACTGCCTGACCGGCTGCCGGGGCAGGAGGTGTCCATCCGGCAGGCCTCCACCCGGTTGCAGGGAATTTCAGGGGCAGTGCGAGTACGACGATCAGGATGATAAATGCTATACCAAACACCCTGAATGTGTTCATGACCCCTGTGGCATCGATGAGGAATCCTGCAATATTGGCAGTCAGCACTGCAGAGAACCCGAACCCGAGCAGGGTCAGACCAACTGCCAGCCCCCGGCGATCCGGGAACCAGCGGGCTGCAACGGCGACAGGGACTCCATAAGCGATGCCAACGCCAATTCCGGCAATCACCCCGTAAAATAGGTAGAGCCACTGGACAGAGCCGGCAAACGACGAGAGGAGCCAGCCAAGCCCGGTGAGACATCCGCCAACGATTGTAATGTTCCGGGGACCATATTTTTCGATATATTTACCGGTAAACGGCATTGCTATGGCAAAGAATGCCAGGAAGACTGAAAACGGCAACAGGATCTCACTTGCGGACACGGCCTGACCCAGGTCCTTGGTGAAGTGGTTGGTAAGCGGTCCGACAAAGACGCTCCACGAATAGATAGATCCCAGACACAGGTTAATAACCATGCCGAGTATAACAAGCATCCAGCGCCCTTTTTCAGGGTCCATCCCGAATAGTTTTTCCTGTACTATCTCGCTCATTTTTTCCTCATAAAAAAAAAATTTTAAGATTATTCCTCCAGCGTTGATATGTCGCCGGGGTCGATCCCCATCTCTTTTGCCTTGAGAACACGGCGCATGATCTTCCCGCTCCGGGTCTTGGGGAGCTTATCAACAAATTCAATTTCATGAGGTACCGCAATCGGACCGAGCGTGGTCCGCACATGGTGGACAAGGTCCTGTTTCAGGTTGTCACTTGGCTGGTGACCAACGCGGAGAATCACAAAGGCTTTAATCGTGTTCCCTTTTACTGAATCCGGTTTGCCAATTACGGCGGCTTCTGCCACTGCCTTGTGGGATACGAGGGCACTCTCCACTTCAGCGGTGCCGATATTGTGGCCTGCGACTATGATGATATCATCGGCACGCCCGAGAATCATAATATAGCCGTCCTTGCCCTTGACTGCAAGATCGCCCGCCGTGTAAAGGTTATCAATGGTGTACCAGTACTCACGGTACCGTTCATCGTCATTGTATAACGTGCGCATCATGGCCGGCCATGGCGAGTTGATAACAAGGAATCCCATGGTGTTCGCCGGGACAGGATTTCCGGATTTATCAACGACATCAGCTATGATACCGGGAATAGGTTTTCCTGCAAATCCCGGGCGCATCTTTTCGCCAATCATGGTGGTGATCAACAGCATTCCTGTCTCCGTCTGCCACCAGGTATCGACAATGGGGCACCTGTCCTTTCCAATCACATGATAGTACCATTCAAATGCTTCAGGGTTCAGGGGCTCGCCAACTGACCCGATGATCCGCAGCGAGTTCAGGTTGTACTTGTTGGGCCAGCTCTCGCCCACCTTCATGAACGTACGGATGGCGGTTGGGGCTGTATACAAGATCGTGATTTTCTGCTCCTCAATGAGATTCCACCAGCTTCCTGCATCCGGATAATCCGGGGTCAGTTCGGTAATAAAAACAGTGGCGCCGACAGCAAGCGGTCCGTAGATGATATAACTGTGCCCGGTGACCCAGCCCGGATCGGCAGTACACCAGAAAATATCATTGTCCTTGATATCAAAGACATATTTGCTCGTGTAATGTGTCCCGACCATGTACCCGCCACAGGTATGCACCACCCCTTTTGGCTTTCCCGTGGATCCGCTCGTGTACAATATGAAAAGCGGATCCTCCGCATCCATGACTTCGGGCGGGCATTCATCGGAAACCCCCTCCATCACCGCATAGAAATCCAGCTCGCGTGTCGGATGGAGATCAGGACACGGTTCCTTTCTTCGGAGTACAATGACATGCTCTACCGTAGGGGCGTTAATAAGAGCTTCATCAACGATTGCTTTCAGCTGGATTGCTTTCCCGCGGCGGACTGCAATATCCGCTGTTATAACGACCTTTGCTTCAGCGTCCTGAATCCGCAGGTTCAATGCTGCTGCGGCGAATCCTCCGAATACCACGCTGTGTGTTGCACCAATCCGTGCACAGGCAAGCATTGCAATTACCTGTTCCGGGACAAGCGGCATGTAAATACAGACACGGTCTCCTTTTTTCACCCCGATTTTCTTTAATGCATTTGCAAAGCGCATTACATGAGACAGGAGTTTCTGGTAAGAATAAACACGCTCTACGCCACCTTCCCCCCGCCAGATGAGGGCGACCTTGTTGCGCCGGTGGTTGTTGACATGCCGGTCAAGACAGTTGGCAGTGATGTTGAGTTTTGCATTCGTGAACCACTTGGCATAGGGGTAATTCCATTCCCTGACAGCATCCCAGGGCTTGATCCAGTCAAGCTGGAGTGCCATCTTGCTCCAGAATGCATCAGGGTCTGCGAGGAACTCGTCATACGCCTTCTGGTAATCCCCAATCCAGGAATTTCGCTTGTATTCCGGTCTAGGTGTATAATATTTCATCTCCTCAACAAGTTTGACATCAAAGTTTTCAGCCATGTGTTCACCAATTATACATCATTAATCATGTTAGATTTTTATTTAAAATTTGGTACAGGTCAATAACCCGAAAAAAGGAATTTTTTTATTGGCATAAATAACTCTGCATAAAAACCCCAAGAACAGTGTACTTGGAATGATTATCCTTTTTCAAGCGGTGAAAACGATATCCGATATAACAAGAATTATCTATCCATATTTTTCAATATAGGATCGATGCTTAAAAAGTTCAAAGGGTGCCTGCTTGGTGCTGCAATTGGCGATGCGCTCGGTATGCCCAACGAAAGCACATCCCCCAACCTCAAAAAGATGAAGTACGGGTACCGTCGCCCGTACAAAAACCATCCAAATAAAGGACTAAATCCTGGACAATATACGGATGACACCCAGCTGATGATCCTTGTCGCGACACTCCTCGCTGACGGAAAATATAATGAGGAACGATACTTCGCTGCACTCAGTGAGCTCTATGATCGGGGCAAGCTCCGCTTTCCTGATGGATCGGTTTCATCCGTATGCGAGCACCCGGTAAAAGAGAACGTCCCCCAGAAAGGAGTGAAATCCACCACCTCCGGATGCCTTCCGATTGCGATCCCTTTCGGTTTGGCATTCCCTGATATGAATGAGGGATGTGAGCGTGCCGTGAGAGCCTGCAATGTCACCCATACTCATCCGGCAGCGCATGCAGCAGTATCAACCTTTGCAACTCTTCTCTACCATACGATCCACGATACACCGGATCCCCTTGAAAGAGCTCTGGATAAAGCTCAGGTTGAAGATGAGGTGCTTGGGGGAAAAATTAAAAATGCACTTATACTGGAAAAAGAAGGAATGGAGACCGAAACAGCATTACTTAAAATTGGAAATGATGTGTCTGTTTTCCAGACTCTCCCGATTGCGATCTTCCTGATCAACAGGTATTCTAAACCATCTGATCTCCTTACGGTAGCAGCCAATGCGGGTGGAAATACCGATACTATTGGACTTATCTGTGGTGCATACCTTGGTGCAGCTAAAGGTATCGATGCACTTCCAGCGGATTTATTGGAAGGGATTGAAGACAGGCAGCGGATAGAACTCCTTGGGCAACGGTTATACACCCTATATTCGCATAAACTGGAGCAGATGTAAAGTAATTTCTCCAATTTCCTGTATTTTTTAAAAATCTAAACCAGTCGGGCCTAAAAAGCATTAAATTTTTACAATCGGATATTCTGTTATGAAAATTGCGATTATCGGGGCTTCCGGTTATGCCGGTGGTGAGCTGATACGCCTCCTCGTTCACCACTCCACCGCAAAGGTTACCTGTGCCACTTCCCGTAAACTTGCGGGAACACCCCTTGATCAGGTTCATCCCCACCTCAAAGGATTTACCGATCTCAAATTTGAAAACCCGGATATTGACAACATTGATGCAGACGTTGTATTTCTCGCAGTTCCTCACACAGCTGCAATGACCTATGCAGGCAGACTGTTGTCGAGAGGAATAAAAGTAGTGGATCTCAGTGCCGATTACCGTTTACCAAAAGAGATCTATGAGAAGGTGTACGGGGTCCCCCACTCGGATTATTTCCCGGCACCTTACGGTATCCCTGAGCTTCACCGGAAGGAATGCGTCAATGCAAAGTTCGTTGCAAATCCCGGGTGTTTCCCAACCGGGGCAACTCTTGCGGCAGCTCCCCTGGCAAAATATGCTCACACGGTAATCTTTGACTCAAAGACCGGTGTGAGTGGTGCGGGGGACAATCCCTCAGCAACCACGCACTATCCGAATGTAGGGGACAATATCGGACCCTACAAATGGACAACCCATCGCCATCTGGCTGAGATGAAACAGGAGCTTACCTGGCTCGGGTCAAAAGCGAAATGCTATTTCACCCCCCATCTTGTGCCAGTTAATCGCGGCATTCTGACAACGGCCCACATCCTGCTCAATGAGCCCCTGGGGCAAGAAGATGTTGAGAAAATATACCGCGATTTCTACAAAGGGGAATTCTTTGTGCGGTATCAGAAGCCCTCACTTGCCGCGGTCCGCGGAAGCAATTTCTGTGATGTCATGGTCGAAAGTGAAGGATTGCGTGTCGTGGCAATATCTGCCATAGACAATCTCGTGAAAGGGGCAAGTGGCCAGGCAATTCAGAATATGAATCTTATGTGTAGTCTAAAAGAACAGGACGGACTAATTGGGGCAGGTATGCTGCCGTAGGTGAATAATAATGCTGGTAAAGGATACAATGACAAAAGACCCTATTGTGTGCACTGCTGAAACATCCCTCCGCGACGCAGTAGGTTTAATGAGGAAGCATCATATCGGCGGGCTTCCGGTTATGGAAGGCACGGAACTCATCGGCATGCTTACAGAATCTGATCTTATCTCGCTCCTTGAATCTGAAAGGATCTCCGATGACCTTTGGCTGCCATCTCCCTTTGAGATTATCGAGATCCCTATCCGTGAGTACATCAACTGGGAGAAGACAAAACATGCACTTCGCAACATCGGGGATATGCAGGCAAAAAAGGTAATGACGCACCGGGTAATCACCGCAACAGAGGACATGGATATCGAGGCAGCTGCGTCACTGATGCTTAAAGAGGGGATCGCACGCCTTCCAGTAATCCGGGGAAAAAAACTGGTAGGGATTCTGACAAGGGCAGATATCATCAATGCAGTTGGGTCGTCCCATTCTGCCAAAGAGGGAGCTGATACGTAAATGACGTTTCAAAGTATCTGTGCAGTCAAGGGTGTAAAAGCATATGGGATGAAAGAAGGAAAGTTCGGGCTGACACTCATCCGTGCAAGCGGAACAGCAGCTGGTGTATTTACCGAAAATCTTGTCAAAGCAGCTCCCATTGAACTTATGCGCAAACAGATAAAAAAGGGGACAATGGAAGCAGTAATCGCAAACAGCGGGTGTGCCAATGCCTACACCGGAAAAAGAGGATATTCAGATGCTGTTGCGATGACCGGGTTTGCAGGTTCTGCACTGGGTGTTGAACCGGATCAGGTTGGCGTTGCCAGTACAGGAGTCATTGGACGGTATCTCGATCTCCCGCTTATTCAACGCCAGTGTGAGGCAATTGCACCGAAGATCGAATGTACCCAAGAAGCTGAAAACCTTGCAGCCCAGGCCATTTTGACGACCGATACGTTTCCCAAACATGCACTCGTACAAAAAGAAACGTTCACTATTGGGGGAATTACCAAGGGAAGCGGGATGATCGCACCGAACATGGGGACAATGCTCGCATTTATCTATACCGATGCGGATATCGGTGCAAAACCCCTGACGCAAGCCATCAAACTAGCTACCAGACGCACATTCAACCGCGTCGTCGTTGATGGGGATATGAGTACGAATGATATTGCGCTTTGCACAGCAACAGGGGAATCAGGAAAGGTAAATCCTGCTGAGTTTTCACGTGCTCTTGAGGAGTGCTGTCGTTTGCTTGCACAGCAGATCGCGGCAGATGGTGAAGGTGCTACAAAATTAATAGAGGTGACCGTGAAGGGAGCGCAAAAGGAAGACGCGGCCGCAAAAGTTGCCCGCACCGTTATTGAGTCGCCCCTGGTAAAGACTGCTGTCTATGGGGAAGATCCAAACTGGGGAAGAGTGGTTGCAGCGGCCGGGCGTGCGGGTGTTGAGTTTGATCCGAATGCAATTTCACTCTGGATCAGCGATGGTACTGAGAGGTATCCGCTGGTCAGGTCCGGAGAGATTATCGCAGATCTGAAGAAGGCAAAAGGGGCAATGCACGGTAGGAAAGTGGTCTTTATTCTTGACCTTGCAGCGGGAAAAGAAGAAGCAACCGCATGGGGCTGCGATCTCACCGAACGCTACGTTGAGATCAACGGGAGGTACACCACATGATGAAGCGCGAGGATGTTCTTATGGAGGCGCTGCCCTACATCCAGCAGTTCCATGGCAAGACTATCGTGATCAAGCTCGGTGGGCATGCGATGGTGGACCCGGTTGTCCTCGAAAATGCCATCCGGGATGCAGTACTCCTCCATTACGTGGGAATTCGCGTGGTACTTGTGCACGGGGGTGGCCCTGAAATATCTGAAAAGATGAAGGCGATGGGCAAAGAATCCGTCTTTATCGGGGGACTGCGGGTGACTGACCCGGAAACCCTCGAGATCGCCCAGATGGTTCTTGTTGGTAAGATCAACGCCGGGATTGTGTCCCTGATCGCTAAATGCGGCGCCCGTGGTGTCGGGCTCTCGGGCAGTGACGGCAACCTGATCATCGCAAAGAAGATGGATCTCCAGAAAATAGAGATCGGGGGTGTGCAGAAAGAAGTTGATCTCGGGCATGTCGGCGAGATCGAATGCATCGATCCGGCAATCCTGAACACGCTGCTCGATACGAGTTATATTCCGGTTGTCGCACCGATAGCGATTGATCGTTCTGGCAGGAGTTTAAACATCAATGCCGACACGGCAGCCGGCGATATTGCCGTTGCACTCAAAGCCTACAAACTCGTGAATATGACTGATGTAGACGGGGTTATGGACGCAAAACGGACTATGGTATACCGGAAACTGACCATCAATGAAGCGAATGCCATGCGGAAATCCGGGGCGATTGGTGAAGGGATGATCCCGAAAGTGAGTTCGGTGATCAGGGCAGTAGAAAATGGCGTGAATTATGCGCATATCATCAATGGCAACACCGAGCACAATCTCATTCTCGAACTCTTCACCCGAGACGGTGTCGGGACGATGATCTCCTTAAAATAACCGTTTAAAAAAATTACAGAGCGGCATTTTATTAAAGCATAATATCAAATTTCTAGAGAGGTTACGGAATGGACAATACGCTGAAGATAGTTTCAGGTGTAGTTATTGCGGTGCTGGCTGCCTGTGTGGTATTTTTTGTTATCTTCAATCAATCAGTAATAACGGTGTCACCTTCAGCGGATACTTCAGTTCAGAGTAAGGTTACGGTCTATTTCTTTTACGGTGAAGAATGCCCGCATTGCCATAACGTGATGCCGTTCATCCAGAATCTTTCAATAAAATATCCTGATGTGGATTTCCAGATCCTCGAGACCTGGCATAACGAGACCAATGCTAATTTTTTCAATATGATGAACGATCAGTTCCGGGTACCAAATAATAAAAGAGGTGTCCCGGAAGTAATGGTGGTCGGAAATAATACTCCTCTTATCGGAGAAGGTGACATTCCTGCATACCTAGAAGGCGTCATTCTCGAACAATTAAAAAAAAAGCAGTAACTGATGGAACGGAATTTCATAAGACCACTTTTTCATCAAATGTTACATCACTAAACGCGACCATCAGCGCATTTTATTTCTATGGTGACGGCTGCAGCCATTGCGAGAAGGTAAAACCCCTAATCGCAGATCTCCGCGAGAAATACCCCGAACTCGATATACAGATGTTGGAAGTCTACAATAACGTGACAAATCAGGAGACGTTTGCCCGGATGAGCCGACAGTACGGTGTCAGCAGTCCAGGAGTGCCAACAATCTATATCGGTACTACTGCAATGGTCGGGGATGTTGATATTAAAAANNCTCAGCCTGCCGCTGGTCATCTTCGCAGCCATGGTCGACAGTGCCAATCCCTGCGGTTTATCCGTACTGGTCTTCCTTTTGATCCCGATTACTGTGGCCGGGAGCAGGAAGCGTATCCTGCTTGTAGGCGGTGCGTATATCACCGCTATGTTCCTGTTTCATCTCCTCGTAGGAATCGGGCTTTTCTCGGTGTTCTCCCTCTCCGGATTCTCACGGACTTTCGCTCTTATCGGTGGGGTAGTCGCTCTTCTTCTGGGGATCATAACGATCGCCGATGTGCTCCGGAACAAGGAGACCTTTATCCTGTCCATACCGGAATCGCAGAAAGGACTGCTCGGGAACTATATACGCATCGCATCACTTCCCGCAGCATTTGTACTGGGGATCCTGGCCGGAATCCTTGGTTTTTCCTGTACCGGGGGCATCTATATCAGTATACTCGGTCTCATGGGAAGGGAGATGACAATAATGTCCGGGTTGCCATGGCTTGCACTGTACAACCTTGTCTATATCCTCCCCCTTATCCTGATCACCCTTCTCATTGCGTATGGCATTTCCCCGGAACGGGCTGACAGCATGAGGGCAGAGTACAAACGGCCGCTCAGAATGGTTATCGGTTTGATACTTGTAGTCCTCGGGGCAGTTATCCTTCTCGGGTGGATGGGGTAAATCACTTACAAAAAAATTCCTGTTCAACTATTCTCTATTCGCGAGAACCAGGCATTCCCGGTATCGGAATCGCTCGTAACCAGAAATAATGGAATAGTTTAACAGTATCCGGATAAATAGACAGATAAAAGAAGTCAAAAGGGTGTCAAAGTAATGAAAAAAATGGATAACCAGGTATACCAGTTTAAGATTGCTTTGAAGGGGATCTCTCCCCAGATCTGGCGGAGGATTCAGGTTCCTGAAACCTATACTTTCTGGGATCTCCATGTGGCAATCCAGAGTGCGATGGACTGGGGAGGGCATCACCTTCATGAATTTACCATCCTCAACCCAAAGACCGGCGAGATGGATGAGATTGGCATCCCGAATGAAGACTTTGATGAACAGGAGGTACGGGAAGGCTGGAAAGTAAAAATTGCCGGATATTTCTCGATGACGAACAAAAAAGCTGTTTACCTGTACGATTTCGGGGATTACTGGGAGCATAGCGTTGTTCTCGAAAAGATACTGCCAATAGATCCCAAAACCAGGTACCCGTGCTGCATTGCCGGGAAACGGAGTTCTCCTCCTGATGATGTCGGGGGGATCCCGGGATTTGAAGAGTTCGTTGAGATTATGAAAGATCCCAGTCACGAAGAGCATGATGAGATGGTTGAATGGTATTGTGACGAATTTGACCCGGAAGCTTTTGATTGTAAGGACGTCACGTTCTTAGACCCTGCCGAAATGCTCAGACTGATGAACGCGGGTCCATAATCCCCCTTTTTTGTGGTCATAAGCCCGGTAATATTCCGGTTGCTCGAAAAGGGTACACAGTGTGTAGCGGATTGAGTTGGTCACATTATCGGCTCCTGATGCGGGTACAGAACCCTGCCGCCCGGGAATATTACATCGGCGAAGCAATAAGCCAGAACTGGAGTGTCCGGGCTCTTGAGCGGTAGATCGATTCCCTCTATTTCGAAGGACTGCTCGCGAAGCCGTGACCGGGATGCGGTTGTGAGTGAAGCAAAGGAAGTGACTCAGCCGCTTACCAGATGCCCGGAGGAATTCATCAGAGATCCATATGTACTGGAGTTCCTGCGATTGCATCCCATGGTCCGGCTAGTAAACCGCTCCGATACAGCTTCCGAGAACCCCCGCTCGACACCGGACCCGAACGGATGGGTGAAGAAGATCCACCCCTTCACAAAAAGCAGGAGCCCGCTTAAAAATCTCTGCGAAAATAATTCGTGGAATTTTTTTGCGCTCGCAAGTTTTCAAAATAATTCCAAAAAATATAGGGGGCTCACAGAAAATCCGGAAAAAATTCGGGCGGGCGAGAAAAATCAGGAACCCATTTTTGGAAAAATATGTACACGCACTAACCCGCAAACCAGAAATATTCCCAACCATGCAAAAACCCCCCAAAACCCCCAATTCTCCGACGTGATCGCAATAGCGGGCAATAGCAGGGCATCCGGCAGCCTCTCTCTAAAAAAACCAAGTAAACTATGTGCCAAAAAAAGTGACCAACAGAAGCCCGTTAAATTGCAGGCTCTAATCGCGATTAAATGGGTTATTTTGGAGAAATAACCATTTAAAACAGTATTTTCTATGGCGGTGGACACCACTTCCAAAAAACCCGAAAACTGGATTAGAAAAATGGCAATCGGAGCCCGTATGGGGCTCAGAATAGTATATCTCCCGGAACAGGTAAACAGCCCGGATTCTGGTTTTGTCTGACGTGATCCGGACCCCCTGTTCATGCAAATAATCCAGGAGTTTTCGATCGAACAGGGGTCCATTTACCTCTAATCGGAGCCCATATTGAAGAGATACAGAAATCAAAGCCCGTAAAATGCCCGGATTAGGGGTTTTTGCGATTTGAGTTAACTCCTTTTTTTGAGTGGGAAATGACCTATATTTTGGGGGTCCATTTGATATATTTGTGGGGTTTTTGCTGGTGTTACCGGAAGGATTATTTTTGGAAGGGGAAAATCTCCCCGCTCATTTTTTTATAAAAATCCAATCAGGGAAGATTCCCGTCCCCGAAACATTCCCTCTGGCGGTCTTCGCTCATTGCAATAAGTTGTTCAAAAATTTTCTGAACTGCCACGGGATCAATTTTATATTCAACTGCTTGTTCAAAAACCGATTCAAGGATCTCAGCAGTCCGGTGCTCGTCATGGACAGGCATCCCTGCATGAATCTTGATCTTTGCAATTTTTCTGGCGCAGTCCTGCCGTTGTGCAATGAGACGGATAATCTCCCTGTCTACTTTTGTGATATCATCTCGTATCTTCTCGAGGGACATATGATGTACATATCTGATATCTTAAAATAAACATAATCCTTACCATCCCCAACACCAAAGCAGATAACAGAGAACTTTCTTATTTGATCAGGTACTTATATGCTTGAACGAATTTCCCGACGCGAAGAATTTGATCTTTTTGTGGCCTGGATAGCGATATCACTTGCATTTGCGATTATTTTTCTCCGTGATATCGGACAGGCAGATCCGGTTATTGCCCTGCTATTCTTAGGCATCTCCTTATTTACCGTTGGAATTGGTTTTATTCTCCATGAGATGGCGCACAAATTTTCCGCAATACATTATGGTTTCTGGGCAGAATTCCGCAAGGATAATATCATGTTGGTCGTTGCGGTTGCGCTTGCCGCTCTTGTAGGAGTTGTCTTTGCAGCTCCCGGTGCAACAGTAATATATGATACCACGGGCAGGGGTATCAGCCGGGAACAGAATGGAAAAATCTCGGCCGCGGGACCCGTAGTTAATCTCCTGCTTTGTATCCCCTTTGCCATTCTGCTCATCTATGGCGGGGGTGGCATGTCCCTCACCGGAAATATTGCCACGATGATAGGTATGATTGGGTTTCAGGTGAATGCGATGATCGCTGCGTTCAACATGCTTCCTGTCAGCGTTCTGGATGGCAAAAAGGTCTTAGCCTGGAACAAGGCCGTCTTCGTGATAATGATTATCGCAGCATTTGGTGCGCTTCTGGCTTCATTCGATCCAACCATATTCTCTCATGTTCTTTAAAGCATTTTTTTAAGTCCTGAAGATACAAAACAGTAAAAAACTCATGTTTTAGATTTTTGCCCTCCCTTCAGGGAATTTTGGCTTTTTAATTTCTCCAGTACTGCCACAACCTTCTGCCCTTTCTCAAATGCATCCTTGAGCGCAGTCGGGTGATTTTTGATCCCCTTGAATTCATCCATATTATTGGCTATGATATTGTCATTATATTCAAAACCAACGCCATTGAAAAACGCGGTAATGGCAGGAAAGGCAGCATCAAACACATTATCCCATGAAAGTCCGGCAGTGGAGATGAAGACTCCTTTATGCTGAATGATGTGCTCATTGGGAAAAAAGAGTGTCTTTAAGATAAACTTCCTCGCCCAGAGATACTGCCCCCGGTCAATCAGCCCTTTGAGTTCTGCGGTAATTCCCATACTGTAGATCGGGGAAGCAACAGCTACGGAGTCTGCTTTCAGGATTTTATCAAAAAGAGTGATGGCATCGTCCTGCACGATGCAGTCTCCGGTTTTATGGCAGGCATTGCATCCCTGGCAGGGTGTGTAATCAAGATCCTTGAGCACCACTTTCTCTACCGATGCACCGGCAGTTTTTGCACCGTCAAGGAAACTGTCGAGCAGGGTCTCCGTATTCCCGTGTCGGTGCGGGCTTCCCGATATGCCAAGAACTTTTATTTCCATGACCCCCTCACAAAGCAAGACGCTTTCTTATTTCAGCAATAACGGTTTTTCCGAGTTTATCAGCATCTGTTTTTGCGGTAGGGTGATGTTCGATCGCGCCTTTCTCGTCCACCCCGTTGATCATCAGGTAACTGATATCAGCGTCCTTTATATCAATGACATGGTAGAAACATTTGACTGACGGGATGGCGGCATCAAAGACATGGTCCCAGTTCTGCCCGGCTGAAGCGAGGAATACCCCGAGCCTCTTACCCTTGCGCTCCGGGGGAACAACGGGGAGCTTGAGCACGTATTTCCGTGAGCGGAAGACCTGCGCCCGGTCGATCAAGGCCTTGGCCTGCGAAGTGATACCCATACAGAATATGGGCGAGGAGAGCAGGATAACGTCAGCGGCGATGATCTTGTCATGGTAGATGTCCATGCCATCGTGCTGCACGCATTTATTGAGTTTCTCGCACGCATTGCACCCCTTGCAGGGATTGATGTTGGCATCCGTCAGGGCAATCTTCTCGATGACCACGTCCTGGTCAGCGATCATCCCGCCCAGCACCCAGTCCAGCAGCGTCTCGGAGTTGCCATGCCTGCGGGGACTTCCGGCAAAGGCGAGGACTTTGATCGGCATAACCGTGATCTTTGTCATGCGTCATCAAAAAGGATTGGATAGATCCTGAAAGGAGCGCCCCCTCCCTTGCCCCTCAGGAGGGAGTGTTCTCTATCCCCCGTTTCTGTGGAGACCTACTGAGAATAATTACCCCGGGAACTGTTACAACAATAACAGATACCTGTGCACGTGCAACGTCTGCCCGCACTTTTATTAAAAAATGGGTATTATCCCTGTTTCACACTTTTTTAAAGCAGAGGTACCAGTCCTTGCACTCGTACCCCTCAGTCATCCGCTTTTCCATCTCTGCCGTAGTCTTTGGCGGTGGCACAACCACCTTATCGCCCGGCTGCCAGTTTGCCGGTGTCGAGACTTTGAACTTGTCAGTCGTCTGGAGTGCCTTAACCAGCCGGATGATCTCGGGCATGAACCGCCCGTTCTGGAGCGGGTAGTAGATCATCGCCCGCATGATGCCCTTGTCGTCAATGAAAAAGACACAGCGAACGGCCGCCGTCGAAGATTGCCCGGGGTGGATCATGCCGTATTTTTTGGCCACTTTCATGGTCAGGTCGGCAATGATCGGGAATGGGATTGCAACTCCCAGTTTCTCTTTTATATCGTGCACCCATGCGAGGTGCGCCGAGATACTGTCCACAGAAAGGCCTATCAGGTGGACATTAAGCGATTTGAGTTCATCGTAAATATTTGCAAACGCCATGAACTCGGTGGTGCAGACCGGTGTGAAGTCAGCCGGGTGCGAGAACATCACCACCCATTTTCCCTTCAGGTCCGAGAGCTTGATTGGCCCTTGTGTGGTCTCCGCCTCGAAGTCCGGCGCCGGTTCCCCGAGAACGGGGAAGGTGATGCAGGTATCGTCTTCCATGGTCTTTCACCGCCGACATATGTTACGGCATGACCTCATCGAGCTGTGCTTTTCCATAGACGTATGCGGGCATGCCAGAGAGCAGGAAGGTAACGCGGAGCGCCTCTTCAACCTCTGCTTTGGTGACCCCGAGGTTCTTTGCACCTGCCAGCTGGGCACGGACTGCATGCTGGTCACGCAGGGCGGCTGCAATTGCAATGGCGATCAGTTTTTTCGTCTTTCTCGAGAGCTTGCCATCGTCCCAGATATGCTGCTCGAATCTCATAACGAGTTTGAACATCTCGGGCTCTTTGGTTGTCAACTCCTTGAAAAACTTCGGCACTTTGCCGATCTTCTTCTCAAGGGTATTGAGTTCTTTATCGGTTCCTTTTTTTGCTGCGGTTATTTTCACAGGTGTTTTTTTAGCTACTGTTTTTTTTGCTGCCATAAATTTACGCACTCTCCAGTTGCATGGGTTCGCCGCAGCAGATAAGTTCGCCGCCGCCGNNGCAGGAACTCCCAGAAGTCACACTGCTGTACTTGTGCCCGAAAAGAAAAATGAGAAGTTTACTGGTTGCTTTTCCCGCGTTTTGGCGGGTTCCTGGCGTCCTCCGGAGTCTTGATGTCCGGGCGGATATGCGTCATCGGGAAGCACTGGTATTCTTCGCAGGAGCAGGAGGGACATTTCCTGAGATCCTGCTCGCTCTTGTCCAGCGTAAGTTCTTTTCCGCAATCAATGCACACATATTTGCCCGCGCCGACTTTCTGTCCCGCGGTGTACGTCTTCTGTTCGGTCAGGATAATCACCAAAATTCTCATTCACGTCAAAGATATATATGGGTTGTGTTCGTGCCACCCGGTTTTCCCTTCTCTCCCCGTAATGTGACAGGTGCCGTTACTTATGCAAAGATATATTGTGGTTTTTCACATCTACTGTTCTATGGGAAAAAAGGTGATTGGCCTGCTCGGGAGTCCCCTGTCGGATGGCAACACGGCAAAACTGCTTGACCGGGCGCTGAAAGGAGCTGAGGATGCCGGCTGCATGGTTGAAAAAATTCTCGTCACCAGCCTCGATTTCCAGTCATGCGAGGAGATGATGTTCTGTAAAGACCATGATACCTGCATCATGGACGACGACATGCAGCAGCTCTACCCGAAATTCAAAGAGATGGACAGCCTCATCATCGCCACGCCGGTTATGACCATGGGAATTCCCGGCAAACTCAAATCGATGATGGACCGGTTCCAGGTCTTTTTCATGGCCAAGTATATGCGAAAAAAGCCGTTCGTCTCAAAGGAACGGCGAGTGGAACGCAGGGGACTATTCATCTGCATTTCGGGTATGAAGATACCCGAGGTTTTTGTGGGTGCAAAACTAACCGTAAGGGCCTTTTTGGACATCATCGACTGCCAGTACACCGATGAGCTGCTGATCAGCGATATGGACACAATCCGTGACGTTACGGCGCACCCGGATCTGCTCGAGGCAGCCTACCAGAAGGGGTATGCCCTCGGAAAATCGCTCACTGCGTAATCTCTCCCGCAACAAACCCTTTTTATTCTTGTAAAGTCCCGTTATTGCGGGAACGCCCCGGATAATTTTTTCCCTCGTTCCGCTAGAGCAGTCCCCGTTCCTTCATGCTGAGGTAACCGGCCTTTGTCACAATGATATGGTCGATCAGCTGGATGCCCAGCAGCAGTCCTGCTTCCCTGAGTTGCGTGGTGATCGCAATATCCTGCGGGCTGGGTTCGAGCGAACCTGATGGATGGTTATGGACGCAGATGACGGATGCAGCCCGGTCAGTGATCGCATCGGCAAAGACTTCACGGGGGTGGACAAGGCTGTGGTTGAGCAGCCCTACGGTGATGGTCCTGCTGTCAAGCACCTCTCCTGCGCCATTGAGGGTGATACAGATGAAATGTTCCTGCCGTTTGTCCCGCATTTCGGTTATCAGGGGGAGCGGGAGGATGTCCTGCGGTTTTGTCACTTTGATACTGCTGCCAGCGGGAGCACAATAGCGCCTTCCCAGCTCAAAGCACGCCATGATCTGGGCAGCCTTTGACGGGCCGATCCCCATTATAGAGATGAGTTCATCGTACTGGATCGTGCCCTGATGGTCCTTCAGGAGCCCGTAGATCTCTTTGGATATCACGCGGACATCCTTGCCCCGTGTGCCCCTGCCAAGGATCGATTCGATCAGTTCCTGATCGGTGAGTGATGGCACTCCTCTCTTGGCAATCTTCTCGCGTGGCCTGTCCCGTTCAGGAACATCTTTCATCATCTTCATGGAAAAAACCCGGCATGCAGGAAACGGAAAAGACCGGTGATCCTGTGGTGTGTCAGGAGTACCTGTAGAATAACAAAAACCTTTCTTTTTGGTTTTTTATGGCACCTGCCCCATGAAGAATCTTTAAGTAAAAATTGTGCAATACCTTTCCCTCATGGCAACCATTGAGAATGCAAAAGAGGCGTTTGCCGGTGAATCCCAGGCAAACCGAAAATATCTGGCGTTTTCTGAAAAAGCTGCTGCCGAAGGGTTCAACAACGTTGCAACTCTCTACAAGGCAGCCTCTGAAGCTGAGGCAATCCATGCAAAAAAACTCTTAAAGGTGCTGGTGACTATCGAATCTACACAGAAAAATCTTGAAACCAGCATCGCGGGTGAGACGCACGAGTTCACCCACATGTACCCGGAATTTGTTAAGCTGGCAGAGGCTGAAGGCAAAAGTGATGCAGTGCTTGCTTTCACCCATGCCATGAAAGCCGAGCAGGTTCATGCAACACTCTACAAGAAAGCACTCGATGCGGTAAAATCCGGAAAAGATATGGGGCGGGAAAAAATTTTCCTCTGCCCGGTCTGCGGGAACATCGAGATCGGCAAAGTCCCCGACAAGTGTCCGATCTGCGGTGTTTTCGGGAAACAGTTCCGGGAAATCACTCTATAATTTTTCCTCGTCTTTCCCATTTTCATTATCTTTCTCTTTCTCCCCCTCTTTTCTCCGACGGTGGAGCCAGACCATGACAAGGATGATGGCAACCAGTGTTGCCCAGGATGCAGAGTAAATCACAATGATGGGATAATTCAGGATTGTCGGTGGAGCAATTGGCGGGGGTGGGGGTGCAATACTCTCAAACTGGATAGCAACTTGGGCGGGAAACTTCTCCTTACCGTCGAAATATCTGACGCGCACGGTTGCGTTCCCTGATGGTACAACGCCCTTTACCGGAGCATTGTTGGTGTTGGGGAATGCGATGGATCGGGTAATCCTCCCATTCTCATCAGCAATCTCAATATACCAGGCATCCGGGTATGACATTGAATAGAAGTCCCTGCCCTTCACAACAAGCGTTGAGCCCCGGGGCAGGGTAACATTCCATATGCCGGTCTCGGTATGATTTGTGAAGGAAAGGATCCGTGAGGCCACATCATTTACACCGATTGTAACCGAACCCGATGTAACAGCACAGGAAGACAAGGGGGGGGGGGTCTGAACCAAAAAATCCTCCGGAGGTGCGACAGGCTCCTGGGAGCAATGGAACCTGTCGTCCATGACCTGGCCGTAGTTCAACGCGACGGGGTAAATCCTGACTTCATCAAGCCCCCCCCGGAAATACTGCGGGCAGTTCTGATCCGTAAGATTATAGTTTCCCGCGTCGGCTCCCAACATGATGTAATTGTTGAATTCATAGTGGATCGCCCCGGTTGCATTTCTCTGGTTTCTGAGCACACCATCCAGGTACACCTTCAGTGTCTGCCCATCATACGTTCCCGTAACGTGGTGCCACTGGCGGCGCGAGATACTTTCATGCTGAACGGGTATTGACACATCTCCGGTCCCTTCCAGATTTATGGTCCACCAGAGATCGTTGCCATCATCAAACCCCAACCAGTATCCTCCGTCCTCATACGTTGAGATTAAAACCCGGGGTTCAAACGAATCCGTATAAAACCATAATGAAACGGTAATCTCCTTTTGGGGATGGTTCTGGGAGCTGAATGGAATTTCAGCATAATTATTGATCCCGTTAAAAGATATGGCCCTTCCGCACCCCCCGTTTTCAATGCGTGATGCGCCATGAAGGGTTCCTGCATTACCATTACCTGATACATCAAGGGCATAATTACCGCTACCCTCATTGAAGTTGAAATATACCGTGGGTTCAGGTGCGGAGTAAGAGTTGTTTGTATATGCACATGCCCCGCTTATCAGGCAAAAGAGTACAAGACAAAAAAGAGTGTACTTTTTCAGAATCCCCGTTCCAGGTATGCCACTCATAATATCTTATCAAAGGTGTATTGGGGCTTGTCCAAAAAGAAAGTTGCTATGATAAAGTTCAGAAAATTTCCATTTTTTCCAGCGTCAATATATTTATTAGACGCCACACCATTTTCGAAATGATGAGAAAAGTCACCGTCTACTCAACAAAAAATTGCCCCTATTGCCGGATGGCAAAGGTATTCCTCGACAAACATGAGGTTCCCTACGAGAATATTGATGTTGGTGAAGATATCAATGCCGCAGAAAAAATGATAGAACTCTCTGGTCAGCGCGGTGTCCCGGTAATTATTGTTGATGATGAGGTGATTGTCGGTTTTGATTCACAGAGGCTGAATGAGCTTTTCGGTGAAACCACTCCCGGGGAAATTTATGATGTTCTGATTGTCGGAGCTGGTCCGGCAGGACTCACAGCAGGTGTATACTGTGCCAGAAAAATGCTGAATACGATTATTATCAGTGAAAACATTGGTGGTCAGGCGCTGCAATCCTGGGCGATCGAAAATTACATGGGTTACCGGATGATCACGGGGGAAGATCTGATGAAAAAATTTGAAGAGCAGATCAGCACACTCAATATGCGGGTTGAACTCGACCGGATTGTAGGCATCTCAAAAGAAGACGACTTTTTTACCATCCGGACAATTTCAGAAAATACTATAAAAGCAAAAACAGTGATCCTTGCCCAGGGCAACCGCCCAAAAAAACTTGGTGTGGCAAACGAGGAACAGTTTCTCGGACGAGGGCTTTCCATCTGTTCAACGTGTGATGGACCATTGTATAAGGGAAAAAAGGTGGCTGTAGTAGGTGGCGGTAATTCCGCGCTGCAGACTGCTGTGGAGATGAGTGAAATAGCACAATCGGTGAACCTGATCGTGCGCAGCAGTATAAGGGCAGATCCGGCATACGTGAAGATGCTCGAATCAAAAAAGAACATCACCGTGCACCAAAACACCCATGTAACCGCAATTCATGGGGATAAGTTCCTCTCTGCAATCACTATCAGGAATGAATTGGGGGTCGAACAGAACATCGATCTCGATGGGGTTTTTATTGAGATCGGCTGGCTGCCAAATACCGATATTCTCGATGGGTTCGTTGCGCTGAATGACAAGAAGGAGATCATTATAGACATAAACTGCCACACGAGCATGGCTGGTGTTTTTGCAGCCGGGGATGTAACATCTGTGAAAAGCAAGCAGATCATCATTGCTGCCGGAGACGGGGCAAAGGCAGCGCTTGAAGCCCATGACTATTTGATGAAGTCTGCGTCCCGGTAAGAAAAATCCCATCATTTCCTGCTTTTTAATCCAAAAAAGTTGAAAAACACCGCGTTAAAAAAAATCTCTTATTCGATCTCTCTCAATGTTGATTCAGGTCACTTTCGAATTGCCCTTTTTCCGGTCTTTCTCCTTATACCCTTCGAGCAGCACAGTCGTGATATTTTTGACGGGTTTATCCGTGTGCCCTGCGATATGGAATTCGCAGAACGGGCAGGACGAGATCACGATATCCGCTCCGGTCTTTTTTATCTCATCTCCCCGTCGTTTACCCAGCGCTGCTGCCTCTTCAGGGTTCCCGGAGCGGACGCCCCCACCCGAACCGCAACAGATGGATGGCATATCGACAAGATCCACTACCTGCCGGATCAGCTGACGGGGTTGTTCGCGAATACCCTGCCCGCGAAGGAGGTGGCAGGGATCATGGTATGTTGCCTTAATAGGCAGACGTGCGGGAGGTTCTATGCCATATGTTGTGAGCACTTCGGAAATATCCATCACGTTAAACGGTGTCTTGTAATCATTTTTCAGTGTAGATCCGCACCCTGCGCACATGGTCATCACCGTATCAATGCCTCTAAACCTGAACGCATCGATGTTGCGTTTCTTGAGCGTGTCGAGGAAGGAAAGCTGGCCGGTGCGGATGAGCGGCGAACCGCAGCAGACCTGCTCTTTGGGAATGATAACCCGGATGCCATTGCGTTTGAGTACCTCCATGGCATCAAGTGCTGCTTTGGGCAGGCGCATGTTGTACATGCAGCCGACAAAGAATCCGATCGTCGCCTTCACCGGACCTGTCGGCTCGATCACTTCCGCGTTTACGAGCTCCATAAAGGTCGGTTCAATCCGGTTCACGGAGCGCCCCGTCTCCTTTACAAGAGCCGCCACCTCCTGGTGTTTGGGCAGGGTGAGCCCTTTTTTGTTTGCAAGCGTCCGGAGTTTTTCGATTGCTTTTGACGGAATCTCAATCTCTTTGGGGCACGCCTTCCAGCAGGCCTGGCAGCTGGTGCAGGTGAAGAGCCCCTCCCGGACCGCATCAACTATACGGTCCCCGCTGTCACGAGGATCAAGTGCGAGCCGCATTTCCTGTCGCATCGCTGTGGGTCCAAGGAACTTTGTGACATCCATTGCAGGGCATACCGATACACAGCAGAGGCACTCGATACAGTCTCGCAGCGGTTTTATCGTATCGATATCGGATTTTGTCGGCATTTTCTGTGAGTCTGACGGCTTCAGGGATGCGATCGTTTCAAGCGTTGGCAGGAGATCAACGACAAGATCCTTTTTTACCGACAGGTTCAGGGGTTCGATGGTAATGTTGTTTTGAGCTTCTTCCATGCAGGCAAGCACGGGTTCGCCGTTTACACGCACCGCACAGCTCCCGCATTGCCCCGACCCGCAGCTGTACCTGTACGAGAGTGTCGGATCCAGCTCATCGTGAATGGCATGGAGAACATGGAGAACACGGGCGCCTTCGTTTACTTCGATTGTATAAGTCTCAAAATGCGCCTCTCTGTCCTTCTCCGGATCGAAGCGGTATACCCGGACCGTGATATCCTTCATGTCAACCCCCTGTTTTTCTCAATCCCTTTTCTGGAGGGAGAGATGAATGTATGATTGAAAGGAGAGTGTTGGGCATCATGGGTCTGGTGAATATCAACCCGCACATGTGCCCCCCGTGACTCCTGCCTGATCAGCGCACTCCGGCAGATAAGTGAAGCGGTCAGGCACATGTTCCGGACTATGCAGCATTCTGCAAGGTTTCCGAAAGATTCAGCCCGGACATTGGCAAGAGACAGGTTATTGATGATCTCCAGGGTCTTATTCAGGTCTGTTGCGTTCCGGAAGATCCCGGCACCCCGCCACATTGCCTGCTGGAGTTGTGTTCGAACGCGTGCAGGATTTTCGCTTCCCTTAAGGAATGTATCAAGATGCTCCAGTTTCTGGCTAATCTGATCATCATCTACGTTTTTTATCCGTTTTTTTGATTTTCCTGCAAATTCCCCGGCACGTTTCCCGAAGACCTGCGTATCGGCAAGGGCATTTCCCCCGAGACGGTTTGCGCCATGCACACCCCCGGCAACCTCACCGCAGGCAAAAAGTCCGGATAGCGTGGTCCGGCACTCCGGTGTAATCCGCAACCCGCCCATGATATGATGGGCCGTGGGGGCGACCTCCATCGGCTGCTTCCGGATGTCCACGCCGAATTTTAAGAACTGTTCGAGCATCACCGGCAGCTTGGTCTCGATCTGCTCGTGGGGAAGATGGGTAACATCGAGGTACACCCCGCCGTTCTTCGTTCCCCGTCCTCCTTGTATTTCCGTTGCGATTGCCCGTGCAACCACATCCCGGGTAGAGAGCTCCATCCGTTCGGGATCATACCGTTTCATGAATCGCTCGCCGAGGTTATTGAGCAGGGTACCCCCTTCCCCCCGCACAGCTTCGGTTACAAGCCTCCCCCGTGCATCGTAGGGGAACACCGCACCGGTTGGGTGAAACTGGATCATCTCCATATCGATCAGTTCGGCACCTGCACGGTAGCCAATGGCAAAACCATCACCGGTACCGCTCGATGAGTTTGTGGAGATGTCATACACTTTTGTCCCGCCACCGGTTGCAAGGATCGTACTGTCTGCCTTCAGTAAAACGAGATTTCCTTTCTCATCCAGTGCCATTGCACCGATGACCGATTCACCGCTTTTAAGCAGGTCGATCACCGTATATTCCTGCAGCAGGGTGACATTCGATGAATCAAGCCGCTCGACTAAGGTGGTTATCATCTCGTGCCCGGTCCTGTCACCAGCATAGCATGTCCGCGGGAACCGCTGGCCGCCAAACGGGCGCTGGGCGATCTCATCGTTCTCGGTGAAATCAAACACCGCACCCCAGGTTATAAGATCATTCACCCGTAGCGGAGCTTCCTTAACGAGAATATTTACCAGCTCAGGATCGTTGAGGTACGCACCTCCTTTGAGGGTATCTTCAAAGTGAACCCCGCACGAGTCCTCGTCACGCAGGACAGCGTTGTAACCACCTTCCGCCATGGTGGTGCATCCCCCTTTACCTACGATGGTCTTTGAAATGAGCACCGTGTCCCCATACTGCGATGCCTCTATGGTGGCCCTTACACCAGCACCACCGCTCCCGATCACCAGCACATGGCAATCCACCACCTTATCTGCAAGCATCTTATTATTTTGTGGATCGTATAGTTACATAAATAAATGGCACAGCCAAAGTGAGAGATAAATGAGATTATTAATGAAATTCGGCGGGACTTCAGTCGCCGATGCACAATGCATCAGACAGGTCGTGGATATTTTAGAAAAACATTACAAAGCCGGAGATGAACTGGCAGTCGTCGTATCTGCTCAGCGTGGCGTGACCGACCAGATCATTGAAATTATCGGAAAACTCCCGACAGCAAAAGATGACAGTGCCATTGCACCCCTGATCCAGGCACTGGGAAAAAGGCACATTACCACCCTCGAAGGGGCTGCACCCGATTTTGTTGCTGAAACGGGAGCGGTGATCGAGGAGCGGCTTATCAGTCTCCAGAACATTCTCTTTGCCGTCTATAATCTGCGGGAGCTCACTCCCCGCTCGAAGGATTATATCATCTCATTTGGGGAACGGCTGCTTGCCCCGATCCTGAGCGCAGCTATCCGTCAGCGTGGTATTCCATCAACTGTACTGGACGGGTGCGATGCCGGCATCCTCACGACGTCCCAACATGGTGAATCCACCGCACTTCTGGAAAGTGATGAACGGATAAAAAAACGGTTGGAACCACTTCTGGGAAAAGAAATTCCGGTGATCATGGGTTTCATGGGCTGCACCAGAAGCGGGGTCATCACTACCCTCGGCAGGAGCGGTTCGGATTACTCCGCTTCGATCATAGGTGCCGGAATAGATGCAAACGAGATTTGGATATGGACTGATGTGGATGGAATTATGACCTGTGATCCAAGGGTGATCAACGATGCACGGGTCATGCCCTCTCTGTCCTACATTGAAGTGATGGAACTCTCCTACTTCGGTGCAAAAGTGATGCACCCGCGTTCCATCGAACCCGCAATGCGGAAGAATATCCTTGTGCGGGTAAAAAACACCTTTAATCCCTCTCATCCCGGAACGGTGATTGTACGGAACGGACAACGTGATAACCGAGTGGTTAAAGCCCTGACTTATATCGACAAAGTCGCTGCGATAAATGTTAATGGTGCCCAGATGATCGGCAGACCGGGAGTAGCAAAAGCAATTTTTACCATCCTTGCCGATCATGAAGTGAACGTGATGATGATTTCGCAGGGATCATCTGAAGCAAACATTTCACTTATTGTTGATGAGGCACATCTCAATGCTGCAGTGCATGCACTAGCCGATCTGGTAAACCAGGGTATCGTGCGCGAAGTTACCCACAACCACGATGTGTGTGCAGTTGCTGTTGTGGGTGCCGGTATGGCAGGAGCTCCTGGTACAGGGGGCAGGATCTTCACAGCCCTCGGGAAAGCAAGTGTCAATGTCATGATGATCTCACAGGGGTCGTCTGAAGCGAATATCTCATTTGTGGTGAATCAGCAGGATGGTCCCCGGTCGGTACGCGTGCTCCACGATGAATTCAGGCTATCGGAGGAGTGTGATGAGTAACACAACCTACCGTGATGCGGGGGTTGACATCGATCTCGAGGCATCAGCAATAAAAGCCCTGATAAAAAACCTGACCTATCGGAGAAAAGGCAGCGGTACCATGATGGGCGGTGTAGGGCATTTTGCCGGCCTGATCGATTTCGGCGATATGGCACTCGCCCTGACCACGGACGGGGTCGGTACGAAGATGCTGGTTGCTGACCGGATGGAGGACTGGAGCACCGTGGGAATCGATTGCGTGGCGATGAACGTCAACGATCTCTACGTCATGAACGTAGAGCCGATCGCATTCGTGGACTACATAGCAACGGACAAACTCTCGATCGAGAAAATGGCCCAGATCGGCATTGGACTCAATGAGGGTGCGAAGCTGGCGAATATCGACATCGTTGGTGGGGAAACCGCCTCGCTCCGCGGGCTGGTTAACGGGCTTGACCTCGCCGGTACCTGCCTGGGGATGCAGAAGAAAGACAGGATCATTTCGGGCGAAAAAATCCGCCCGGGTGATGCGATCATCGGTGTTTCTTCTACCGGTGTCCACAGCAACGGTCTCTCGCTCGCCCGCAGTGTGGTAGAGAAGTATGCCGGTTATGATAAGAAGATGAAGAGTGGCAAGACATTTGGAGAGGAACTGCTCACCCCCACCCGGATCTACCATGAGAGCCTGAAGGTTGCAGCAACCTGTACCGTGCATGGTATGTGCCATGTTACCGGTGGAGGACTGCTCAACTTCAACCGGCTCAGCGAGTACGGGTTCCGGTTCGATAACCCGATCACGCCCCCGCAGATTTTCTCGTGGATACAGGAAGCCGGGGATATCACGGCAGCTGAGATGTATCGCACCTTCAACATGGGCATGGGATTTGCCTATGTAGTGCCGGAAAAGAGTGTTGCCTGTGTGCAGAAGATGGTGAAAGGTGCACAGGTTGTTGGGAAAGTCGTCAGAGAGCCCGGTGCGTTTCTGGGCGATCTGGAGATCGTTTAGATACTGCAGATCCAAAAATAATGATTTTTTTCTTTTTTGGCTCTTTGCTGCTGTGAGTGGGTAACGCATGCATTGAGAGGATTATAATCATGGGGGGTGATGCCCCCACACCCAAAAATACGATGAACGTCCCCCTCCCCACAAAGGGACGCCCCCGCGGCGGTTCGAGTGCATTTTTATGAGCGTGATCTAAAAAAACTACCTTGCCCAGCGAGGCTTCAACGAAGCGGCCGAGCGACCCAATCAGGGAGGGGACACATCAAGAGCGAAATTTGATAACCTATCTAACCCACACGAGATGACGATGAGCCAAAAAACAGGAGGCCGTTTCAACCGTACGGCTCCGGCTCAACCATATACGTGCTCTTCTCTGCGCTGTCAGAGACGATCGCACTGTTACCGGTGGGATCTTCAAGAATAAACGTAACCGCCAGTTCCCCGCATTTTACACAGGCGATCTTCTCCAGCAGCAGGCGGGCGTTCTCCCTCTCTTCTGCATCCCCGTCGACTATAGCCGATCCTACGGCATGCACAATGCGATCCAGCACCCCCTCTATATTGGACACAAAACCCTGGCAGGTGGGGCCGGGATCGATCCGAACCCCGAGTTCCGGGATCTCGATCGAGGCACTCATGCTCCGCACTACCCGGACTGCGAGATCCTCCTGCGTGGCGGTCCGGTACACGTAGCGCACCGGCTCACCGTGTTTGAGCATCTGGGTATCGACATATTTGTATCCACACGAACTGCAGATAGCAGAAATGATGAGAATATCAGAAAAATAGGGGATATTTTCTGTTGTATACAGGTATTCTATCTCGGTATTACACGTTGGGCACGGACCCGGAACGACTGTACGCAACTTTAAGCTCCACCAATCTTATCACGGGAGATTTTTACCGACATAGGTGTGAGCACGACGTACCTCTGGTCCCCAAGACCAATGATATCCCCGTTGACATCCTTTGCCACTTCTTTTAAGTCTTTTAAAACCCGCTCATAGGATATCTTATCCATTTTGAGCCGGGAAATGTCGACAATTACAATGTTTCCGCTGTAAACTTCGTCTTTGACCCGGGGCGTATCCTTGAGATCAGTAATCGTAGCGATCTTTACGAGGAGTGCCGGGGCAGAACCTCCATGCTCTTCATAAGACGCGAGGTCAAGTTCCATATAATCGTCGTCCGAGTGTGTGGAACTCTTTCCAAGAAGGGTATCTATGATTTTAACCATAAAAAAACTGTATGATGAAACTTATTTAATAGTATCTATTTGAAAGCACATATCAGGGTTTTTGTAGAATAAAACACGTAAAATAACCGATTTCCCGCGCAATCAATTCGGACCCGTTTGTATCAGATTTCAATGTTCCATATCTCATCGCTGACGTGATGAAAATTTTTACACATCTTTCCTTGAGTTCTGGCACGCATATCGGGCGCGTTAAGGAGTGCAATTCCGATTGCAAGTGGCTTACCGTGCCGCTCATCAACGATCTGGACCGGCGCATCGGCTTTTACATCATCAGAGATCGAAACGATACCCGGACGCATGACATCTGCGCCGTTGACCACATAGGGTATTGCGCCTGCATCCACCACAACCCTGCGATCAGGAAAGGGGAACTGAATCGCACCTTTTAACGTAGGGAATACCCAGTCTCCGGTGTCCATCAGGAGCATTTTTTTGTTAATCATGAACAGTGAAACATCGGCATTGGTTTCAAGCACTTCAATCATCTCCGCATGAAAAAATTTTGCTGACGTTCCGATCTGGTCAAAAAGCCGGGATAAGAGATCCTGCGCCTGGCTCTTCCGGATGGAATGGCGTTTTTTTACGACAATTTTTTTCATTATTCCCGTTCCTACATTCATATCTCTCGATTGAAAAAAATTTGCATCGGAAAATGTAGGGCGTTCATTCATGAACAAGGACCTTTGGTTAAGATCCGGAAAAATTCTTGTCTGATGCAGTTTTACGGTATGTTTAAGTAACCCGCCCACACAAATATATTACTCCAGAGCGATGGTAACAGGGTATTATTATGACCAAACGGCCGTTGGATATTTTGGATCAGGTGCTGAACCGTCAACCCGTTCTTGTATCTCTCAAAGGTGGGAGAGAAATACGGGGCATTCTCCAGGGATATGATGTGCATATGAACCTCGTGCTCGATAAGGCAGAGGATGTGGAGAATGGACAGGTTCAGAAGGTAGGTACGCTCATCGTCCGTGGGGATAATGTTATCTATATATCCCCCTCGCTGGAACAATAAGGTGAAGTAACATGTCAAAAGGCACTCCGTCAATGGGAAAGATGAACAAGTTCACCCATATCGCCTGCCGGCGCTGTGGGAAAATCTCGTTTCACGCCCAGAAAAAGCAATGCTCTGCCTGTGGTTTTGGCAGAAGCACAAAAATGAGCAGCTATAAGTGGCACACAAAGCGACCAAAAATCCCAACTCATTAAGAGATTTATCATGTGCGGTATCGTTGGCATCGTCGATGCTGGCGGTGCATCTATCCAGCTCTATTATGCCCTGTATGCTCTCCAGCACCGGGGTCAGGAGAGCGCCGGCATATCCACTTTTGATGGCACAAACCTCCATAAATTTAAAGGTCCGGGGCTTGTTGCCGACGTTTTTTCCCCGACCGTTTTATGTGACCTGAAGGGCAATGCTGGGATCGGGCATGTCCGCTACCCGACGACGGGGGCGAACCTGCCGGAGAATATCCAGCCTCTCAATTTCCAGTTTAAGGATCATTTCATCTCAATTGCCCATAATGGCAATCTTGTAAACACTGCAGAACTCAGAGCAGAATATGAGCAGGCAGGCCAGATCTTCACCACCACCACTGATACGGAGATTATTGCAAAGATCCTTATTGACGAGATAAGTAATACCGGATGTGTGGAGGACGCGGTTAACCGCTGCATGCGGAAACTCAGGGGATCCTATTCCGTCGTGATGATGATTGACAGTATTATCTATGCTTTCCGGGACCCGTTGGGTATCAAGCCCTTTTGTATTGGTAAAACAGAGCATGGGTATATGGTCGCGTCCGAGAGTGTAGCGGTTGATGCATTGAATGGGAAATTTATCCGGGATGTGCGTCCCGGGGAACTGGTCAGTATAGACGCGGAAGGAATAAAGTGCAACCAGATAGCGATTGCGGGTAAGCGTGCGCACTGCATCTTTGAATATATCTATTTTGCACGTGCTGACGCAATTATCGATGGTGTACTGGTCTATAATGTCCGGCGTACAATCGGGCAAAAACTCTATGAAGAGAATCCTGTGGTGGCGGATTCTGTCTGTTCTGTTCCTGATTCAGGCACAGCGTATGCTATCGGATATGCAGAACGGTCAAAAATCCCGTTTGTCGAGTCCCTGATGAAGAACCGGTACATGGGACGCACATTCATCATGCCAACCCAGAAGGAGCGGGAAAACGCGGTGCGAATAAAACTCAATCCAATTCCCGCGCACCTGAAGGATAAGTCCGTAGTGCTGGTCGATGACAGTATTGTGCGGGGAACCACTTCGCGCAGAATTATTACCATGATGCGGGAAGCGGGTGCGCGGGAGATCCATATGCGTATCGGATCACCGGCAATCAAAGCTCCTTGTTATCTTGGTGTTGATATGCCCACAAGGGAAGAGCTGATCGCAAGCAACAGGATCGAAGAAGAGGTCAGGCACAGCATTACAGCTACAACCCTTCATCATGTCTCGCTCTCCGCACTGATAGAAGCGATTGGATTTGACCGGGAAAATCTTTGTACCGGGTGCCTCACCGGGTGCTACCCGCTGCCCATCGATGGCGAACATGCGAAAGTCCGGCAGGTTGATTTTGTGGACAGTACGTACCAGTCCAAGCTCGGTACGTTTGAAGCGGAACTGTCGTGATGAGAAAAACACGGGAAATTCTGATTTTTTTAATTTTGAAATTCTCCGATTGTTTTAACCAAAATTCCCGGATAAAAAATATTTTTAAAAATCTCTCAAAAAGAAGCAGTAGCGAGGGATGGATTTGAACCATCGATCTACGGGTTATGAGCCCGTCGGGATATCCTGACTACCCTACCTCGCTCCTATAATCAGGGTTATTATATTGTCGGCGTGCGCTGATATAGTTTACTCAGTTTTTCCCGGTGCCGGCTGCCCGTTAGGGAGATTTAATTACTCTTTTACCTACAGAGAATTATGGATGATGAGATCAGCCGGATACGGGAGAAGCGGATACAGGAGCTGAAAGAAAAAATGAAGCATACGGGAAAGGTGGATGTGATGCATGTCGATGAGACGCATTTTCAGGAATTCATCAAGACACACCCTTTTGTAGTCCTGGATTTCTGGGCAGAATGGTGCGCTCCGTGCCGCAGGGTGGGGCTCGTGATTGAAGAACTGTCAAAGGAATTTTCCGGGAAAGTAACGTTCGGCAAGTGTAACACCGAGGATAACCGGCTCCTCTCAATGCAGTTCAACATTACAGCAATACCTTCCATCATGCTCTTTTCTCACGGCCAGCTGGTGGACCGGATTATCGGGGCCTATCCAAAAGAAGCAATACGGGAAAAAATCGTTAAGAAGTTTAACCTGAAATAATCTAAAAAAAAAAGAAATTATTTTGATATACTCAACAATTGGTATGATTCCTATCCGCGGGCATTCAGTTTTGCTGCCATAATAAAATCATTTAATGTCAGACCGCCCGCTGGATAGGTATAATATGAGATCTCGACGAATCTTGACTCTTTCATGCAGATATCCGGAATATGTCCCTCCTGTGTTGAGAGAGCCATCACCTCGTTAAAAAAATTAACGCACTGACTGCAGTCCTCGAGCTCAAATGTCCGCGTCAGGTGACCGTTGTCGATTGACCATCCGGACACTTCACCGAGAAGCACAAACGTCTCCTTTCTTATTAATGGTGGAGATCCCGCACGGTAGGTGGTGCATATTTTCTGCGCAAGATCCATAGGTATTTCTCGTTTCTTTGGACAAAAAATGTTTCTCCTGATCAGGAGGAAAACAATTACCTCCTGCAGGTTATGGTGAAGATTACCCGGTAACTGCTGACGGTTGCTGCTTGCCGGACTGCCACTGCATGAGGACCATGACCACCATGGATATGGGCAGGGCAATCACAATCGGGTCTACTGCTGTCCACGGGGATCCGAGCAGCGTGACCTTACCGAAGATCGCCTGGCAGATGCCCAGGGGTTTTGCTTCTGCTGCATGGAAGAACGCTGTCCAGAGGAACCAGATCACTGCACCGGCGACCATGCTGTAGAGAGCTGCCTTTGTGGATGGTACCTTTGCATAGACACCGACAGCGAACGCCGGCAGGAAGGCGCAGGCGCAGAGGCCCATGAACATCGCGGTTGCCCGGGCAATGATGCTGACTGGTAAGAGGAAGGCAAGCACGGTCGAGACGACCATCATCAGCACGATGCCATACTGGTGAGCCCGCATGGAAAGTGCACACTCTTTACCCCGTCCCCAGAGATCGCAGATGAGTGCCGTGCCCATCGCGTGGTAGAGCGCACTGAGTGTTGACATTGCAGCCGCAAGCAGGGTGAGCATGAAAATGATAACAAATATGTCCGGCATTGCCCCGTTGATGAAGAGTGGCACGATGGCATCGACATTTCCGCCAGCTGCATCAATGGCGATCTTGCCGGATGCCTGGTAGAAATAAACATTGGAAAGTGCACCGACCGTGAACGCAACACCGGTCATCATCAGGATGAACGGTCCTCCTATGAGAATCGCCCGGTTCAACGATCTGTTGTCCTTTGCCGTCATGAACCGCACGACCAGCTGCGGTTGGGCGAGCACACCGATACCCACACCCAGTACAATCGTGGTGACAAGGGTGAACCATATCGGTGATCCGAGCACGGGCATGGATGTCCAGCCGGTCATTCCCTGGTCCGCGAGCGCTTTGGGGACGAGGCTTGCCATGTTGGTGAGCGCCGTAGTGCCTGCCGTAAACCCACCCACTGCAACCAGCGTGAGGGCGAGGAGGACGGTCATGCCGATCAGCATGATCGTGCCCTGGAAGGCATCCGTGTACATCACGGCAATGAGCCCGCCGAACACCACGTAGACTGCCGTGATGAGGGCAAACAGGATCAGCGAAGTGGAATAGGAAATACCGAGCGTAGGTTCAATAAACCGTGCCCCGCCGATCAGGATCGCGGCAGTGTAGAGTGGCATGGAGATGACAATGATGAACCCCGCTATGTACTGCAGGAGCGGGGACTTGTAAAGTTTGCACATAAGGTCAGGGAACGTGACCGCACTGAGCCGCTGGCCGATCTCCCGGGTTTTCTTGCCGAACAGGACGAACGCTAAGAGGATGCCCAGACCGATGTTCAATACCGTCAGCCAGATAAGCCCCATGCCGAGGTTTGCTGCCTGTCCGCCAAACCCGATGATGGCAGACGTGGAGATGAACGTGGCACCGTAAGAAAGCGCGATGATCACCGGGTGGCTGTCGCGACCGGCAACAAGGTAATCCTCGGTGTTCTTCGTCTTTTTGTACCCCATGTAGCCTATGATGAGCGTTGCTGCAAGGTAGATCAGGACCAGCGCAGCCATCGTGATCGGGTTAACTGCCATCTTTGCTGCCCCCCTTGTTCCAGTTCAAAATGCCGTACACAATACACGCCAGAGCTAAACCAATGGCCAGTCCATAGCCAATCAATATTTGCGGGTCAGGGATTCCAAGAAGCATACACAAACCTCTGGTAAACTCATCATCACGACAATACAAGGGGAACCTGCGTTATGCAGATCCCCTATCTAAAGTTAAAGAAGAATGGGCTTTGAAAGAAAACGGTATTGCAAACCCACGGGGATATCATTGTTTACCGGTTTCATTTCTGAAAATTTTTGTATATATACGTTTGCATCTGACCTTTACAGAACACTTTGACAGCATAAGGAACAGAATGACCCAAAAAGACCATAATGCGTCAGGTACTACGCTCTACAGAAAACCGTGTCATCAGTATTTTCAACACTGCATGAATCTCTCCAGCAGGTGCTCGCACAAAGACTGGAGTGGACAGAGCTCCGTGAAGTCCAGGAGCGGACGTATTCTGCGGTGGTAACGGGGAGCGATGTCCTCGTCATTGCACCAACTGCCGGGGGGAAGTCCGAGGCAGCCCTGATCCCTGTGATGGATGACATCTTAAAAAACGGGAGGATGGGTGTTGCCTGTCTTTACATTTCGCCTCTAAAAGCTCTGATCAATGACCAGGAAGATCGTTTCAGGGCGTTTTGCATACCGACTTCGCTGTCCGTAATGAAATGGCATGGTGACGTAGCAAAGGGGGATCGCTCATGGAAAGATGGTGAGCCCCCGCACTTTCTGATGATCACCCCCGAGTCATTGGAAGTCCTCCTCCAGGAAAAAAATCTATCGTCGGATCTCCGGCGGATCAGGACAATCATCATCGATGAACTCCATGTGTTTGTTGAGTCAGAGCGGGGTGTGCATCTTAAGGTGCTGCTTGACCGGATGGACCGTATCACAAAAAGATCCGTCCAGCGGATTGGACTTTCAGCAACAGCGGGAAATCCAAAGGAAGTGCTGGCATGGCTCTCTGAGGGCCGGCACAAAGCTGAAATTGTTGCGGTACCATCTCCTCCCAAAGAGAAACAGTTCGTGTTTATTGTCGAGCCTGAAGAAAAAGACAGGATCAATGCGCTGGTACGGATAGTCGATGGTAAAAAGGCGCTTGTATTTGTTAACAGCAGGAGCGTTGCAGAGAAACTTATGAAGGCGAGTGCCGGCAGGATTCGGAATCTTCACATCCATCACTCATCAGTCTCATTAGCGACCCGAAAAACCTCAGAGGAAGCGTTCTCTTCACAGGATGGAGCCTGCATCATCTGCACAAGCACACTGGAACTTGGTATTGATATCGGCGATCTTGATGTGGTCGTACAGATTGGTTCCCCAAATTCTGTCTCTTCATTTCTCCAGCGTATGGGACGGAGTGGCCGGCGGGGGAAATCTGCATATGTGGCATGGGTGCTCCAGAACCCTTGTGAGCTGCTGTGCAGTCTTGCGATCATAGAATGTGCAATCCGGAAAGAAGTTGAAAACCTCACACCCCTTAAAAAACCTTACAACGTCCTGCTCCAGCAGGTTTTCCTGTATATGTATAACCATTCCAGGGTGAGTCGTAAACAGCTGGCAGCATCGGTACTCTCTCCTCCGGTATTCAGCGACATAGAACCAAAGATCCTGGATCAGATTATTACCCATCTCGTTCAAGCCGGGTATTTGACTACTGACGGAGAGATGGTAATGCTGGGAACCGAGGCTGAGCGAGTGTTCGGGCGTTCAAACTGGAAGGATCTCTATTCGGTGATCAGCGGTGGCGGGGAGTACCGTGCTGTTACTCCTGATGGCGAGGTGGTGGGGAAGCTGGATGCACGGTTCGTTAACAGCAGGAACTCAGATGAGATCTCGCTGGGCGGTCGCAACTGGTCGATGGTGAAGTGCGATGAAGGGCATAATATTGTTGTCGTTGTGCCAAGCGGATCGGATTCATCCCGCATTTTCTGGACCAGTGCCAGCGAAGGTGGCTTTTCACCACTGGTGTGCCGGATGGTACAGAAGATACGTGCACAGGGAGGAACGGCCTTGCCGCTTGGTGAGCACGAACGGGAGGTATTGCAAACCGTGCTTGCACGGATTCCGGAAGGTGTGGGGCAGGATGGGCTGCATGTTGTCGAACAAACAGGCGCAAAAGGAGGCGAGGTTCTCATATTCTCTTTTTCCGGTGGCCGGTTTAACCGGTTGCTGACACTCCTGCTTCAGGATAGACTCGGTGGCAAAGCTCAGGTGCGGTACAATGACTTTATTATCAAAGTAATGCGTGCAGGAAAAGACGGTGCGGGACAACGAGTCATGTGCGCTTTACGAGAAATCCAAAAAATGGGAAAGGACGAAATTGGGACTGTCCTCCCCCTACCCCAGGCAGATGGCTGGAAATTTGCCCGGGCATTGCCGCCCGCGCTCCTTCATGATTTGTCCCTGTCGGACCACTATCATGTGGAGGAATTTATGGACATTATGAGGAATGTACCGGTTCTGGTCACGGAAACATTGGTACCGGGTATACAATCCCACGAACTTTAAGAGAACCGGTGCTCCCGCGTCTTTATAGATACATCATGGTATTATACGGTAAAGAGTCGAGATCAATTTATGAAAAAGGGTCTCGTTCTTCTCGCTATTACCGCTATCCTTGTTATTGCCTGTGGGTGCACCCAGTCATCAACACCCGTGCAACCAACGGCAACCATTACTACACTCCCGCAAACGACACAACAACTAACGGTAACAACCATTCCAGTTCCGCAGACAACTACTTCGGTATCTGACAACACCATCAGGATCAACAAAAGAGGATTTGATCCGGTAAGCATAACGGTGAAATCAGGTTCGACAGTCAGATGGGTGAATGCGGACTCCACAACTGATGCAGCCCTGTATAATCCAACGCACAGGATCGCGGTGATAAATGTTCAAAATCCACAACTCCTTTCCCCCGGGGAGGGCTGGAGCCATATTTTCNNCATCTTTTTTTATGAAACCATTCATGCTGTATTTGAAAATATTCCGTCTCCTCATGCTCTTTTCTGACGGTCTCAATTTCGATACTGAGCAAAAAATGCACATCATATCCTGCCGTTCCCGCGATACCAATAATTCGATATCCTGTCATTCTGCCTTGCCGGAATCTACGGGACTCCCGGTCTCCTGAAAAAAATAAAAAAATGCAACTACCCAGGATGCTGATCATTGGACTGAATAGTTCCAACAGAAGAATAAATACGCCGAGGGGGAGATTTGAACTCCCGAGGCGCGAAGCGCCAGTAGCTTTCGAGGCTACCGCCTTCCCGGGCTAGACTACCTCGGCAACCGGTTCTGATATTTTTTCATCAATTGCTCTAATAGTTATCTGATGCCTATGTAATATCCATCATCACTTCTTTCTGTATCCGTGCAATTGATATTTAACTGCAGATAATGGGGAAATCACTCAGTACAGGTCCCTCTCTTCAGGAATACATACATTCTGCCAGGAGAACACAAAAAAACCAGATGAAGTGGGATTGATCCTGTCCCTCCTCATTATTACTATTGAGTTTTACTTAAAATGCCGCGGGAGCACCGCCAGAACCTGGCGCTTTTGACTGGGTGACCATCATGTCATCAACGCGGATGAGCATGACTGCTGTCTCCGATGCACTTTGGATGGACTGGCGTTTTGATCTCAGGGGTTCGAGTACACCTTCTGCGAGCATGTCCACAATCGTGCCATCAAAAACGTTCAGACCCGCGTTCTTCTTCCCCTTTGAATGCGCATTCTTGAGTTCGACAAGTTTGTCGATGGGGTTGTATCCCGAATTCTCTGCAAGGGTTCGGGGAATCGATTCAAACGCTGCTGCATATGCTTCTATGGCAAGCTGGACCCGTCCACCGACCGTTGAAGCGTAGTCCCGGATTTTCATTAAGAGTTCTGTCTCTACTGCACCGCCACCAACCACATAGGTGCCGTCTTCCATTGCGTCCATGACCACGCGGGTTCCGTCAACAACGGCACGTTCGAGTTCGTCAAGGAGATAATCACTTGAGCCACGGAGCAGGATGGTGATTGACTTGGGGTTCTTGCACCCGGAGATTCGGGTGATGTTGGCATCGGTATCCTCTTCTACAAGGTCTGCGGTTCCGAGATCCTTTGCCGTGAGTGCGTCTGGTTTGTTCACAATAGTTGCGTGAAGTGATCGCGCGGCATATTTCATATCGCTTTCCGGCACATCCTCAATGGCAAAAATTCCGTTCTTGGCCAGATAGAACTGGACCGGATCTGCAATGCCCTTCTGGCATAAAAGAACATTCGCACCGCTTCCGATGATCGCATCGGCAAGTTTTTTGAGCGTGTCGCGTTCCTGCTCGGAGAAGGCATTAATCTGCTCAGCACTCGTGATCTTGATCTTCGCTTTAACCTGGGTTTTTGTGATCTCAAGAGGGGTTGCAACCAAAGCGACTTTGGCTTTTGTAACCTTTTTGGGCATCCCCTCGCTGATACGCTTCTTGTCAATGACAATACCGCGGATCAGCTCGGCATCGTCCATTGCCTTTCCTTTCTGTTTCTTGATCATCACGTCTTCTTCATCGACATTGATCTTCCCATTGGTTTTTTCAGCAACTGCCATTACGGCATCAACAATAATACCGTCAAGCTTGGTTTTCACGGACTCGATCGACTTGCCTGTTATGGCAGTGTCCACAATTTTAAAAAGGGTTTTGCGATCCGTGGGCTCAACCTTGAGGGAGAGGCTGTTCACGATCTCGAGTGCTTTTTCCATACCCATGCGGTATCCCTGTGCGATCACGGTTGGATGAATACCCTGTTCGAGCATTCCCTCGGCCTGCTCCATGAGCGCGCCAACAATGACAACAGCGGTGGTTGTTCCGTCGCCGACCTCATCGTCCTGGGTCCGTGCGACTTCAATCACCATTTTTGCTCCCGGGTGCTGCACGGCAATTTCCCCGAGGATGGTTGCACCATCGTTGGTGATCACAATGTCCCCGGTTGATCCGACAAGCATCTTGTCCATCCCTCGTGGACCAAGTGTTGACTTGACAGCACCGGCGATTGCCTTTGCTGCCGCTATGTTCGAGCGCTGGGCTTCTTTCCCGTAATTACGCTCTACATTCTCTTTTAAAATGATAATTTGCTGTCCAGATTGCATAATAGATCCTCTGATGTTGTAAAAGGTGGAATTGAACTTCTATATAAATATTCTGTGTTTGGCTCAGGAAAAAAAAATTGATCAGTCAATACGGGATATTTTGAAGAGCGAATAGACCGGTACACCCTCAATATCCTTGATACCGCGCTTATCGAATATCACCCAGATAGCAACCGGGATCGCATTGTATTTCTTTAAATATTTCACCACTTCTCTCAATGTATTACCCGAAGTTATTGTATCGTCAACGATAATACATCGTTCTCCACTAATGGCGGCAAAATTCCCGCTCATCGAACCCATCGGGCGCTCGCCCTGGTTCTGCTTTGAAGGGTGATAGATTGCAAGTTTTGCTGCTTCCTGTACAGCGATAATTGTTGCAAGCGGGATTCCTGAAATGGCAATACCTACAATAACCTTCGCGGCAGGCGATGAAACGCTCTCATCATTCAGGTCTCCGTAGTACCGCTGTAAAAGCATCAGTGCCGTTCCTTCGAGCAAAGGTGCCTGGCTACTGACCGCAGTCCAGTCTATGTGAA
The DNA here is from genome assembly GCA_003141335.1 of Methanoregula sp. GTDB lineage: Archaea > Halobacteriota > Methanomicrobia > Methanomicrobiales > Methanospirillaceae > Methanoregula. The sequence goes on from PLLR01000064.1 coordinate 61,677, forward strand.
CATCTTTTGGGGCGGCCACTCCTTTGGCCTGCGTGAGCAGCCACGTCACTGTTTCCATGGAAAGGGAGAGCTCATCTGCAATCTGACCCGGACTATGTCCTTCTGCGAGGAGCATTTTTGCCTTGCTAATCAGATCGTCAAGGGAAGACATGGAAAAAGATTCGCCGGTATCTATTTAAGTTTTCTTTTAATTATTGAACCGCAGATGAGGCATTCCCCATCATGGTCAAAATATCTGCCGCAGCCACTGCACCGGTATTTCCAGTGGATTCGCTTTGCCTTCCGCTGGTTGATGGGGATGGTTTGCACACCAAGGACACCGGCGACATTCTGGATAGCAAAGTCATCGGTATAGATTACTGCTTCAAGTTCGAGAGCAAGCGCAAGAATGTCACAATCCGTATCAGAGATTACTGTAGAATCACGGGTTTTTTTGGCTGCTATTATCACTCTCTCTTTGCTTTCGGCACCCGGAGAAACAACGTGCAAACCTTCAGCGGAAAATGTTTCGAATTTCCCTCTTGAACGGATGTCAATCAGCTCATCACAGACTGATGGAGTCGTGTAGAGTTCTCCATTGACCGGGAAGTCCGAGAAAAAAACGCTGGAGTCGAGGATTGCTTTCATAAGGGATACCTGCAGGAAGGAAAAATTACGTCAATAATTTTTTTATTTATGAGAGTCAGCCTTTTTTTATGGTGTGTGCAATCTGGTCTGCAGCTGTTATTTTACTGCACCCGCGTTCGATGGTATCACTGCAAATTATCTCGCGAATTCCTGCTGCTTTGAGGTGGGCATATGCCCCCCCGGTGAGAACCCCGTGAACGCATGCAGCGAATACATCTTTTGCACCCTGCTCGTACAGTATCCCTGCGGCAGTGGCAATTGTCCCGCCGGTTGAGATAATATCATCGACAATAACTACTGATCGCGATGCAGCGCATAATTGTTTGGGAGTCATCTTTACCTCAACCCCACTGAGACGAGTCTTTTCGAGATGATCAAAATCCCACCCGCCTGCAGATGCAACATGTTCGGCAAATGTAAGGGCGCCCTCATCAGGAGCAAGAATAAGGGGGTTGTCAAGATTTAAGGTTTTAATGTATAAGCCGATGTCACGGGCAAGTGAGATGTTTCTTGCAGGCACTCCAAAATATTTCAGTACTTCTTTTTCATGGATATTGACCGTAATAATTTCCAGAACCCCTCTGCTGAGCGCCCGTGCAATGGCACGTGCACTGACAGGCTCTCCCTGCCTGAACCGCTTGTCCTGCCGGGCATATCCCATATAGGGTAAAACAAGCTGGTTATCAGAGCTGTCACAAGCATCGATCATCAGGAGTAACTGGACGAATGCATCATTATCCACCACACTTCCGACAATAATGGTCTCATCATCCAGTTCACCGGCAACCAGGTACTGCTCCCCATCAGGAAAACGGGAATATTTTACATCAACGACAGGGACCTTTAGTGCCCTGGCAAGGCTTGTGGCAAGTATTTGGGATTTTTCAGTGGAGATCACTTTCATGGTATCCTTCCTAAACAAAGAGGTGGTGGTTTTTCTTTCTTCAGAATTAATTGTACAATAGAAGATATTGTATTTTTTTAAAGCCTTGAATAGTATTGGGGAAAATCACAGCAGGTGCAACACCTGTCCGATGTAATCAGCTGAAAGTACTTAAACTATCATGCAACAATTCATATGAAAACTCTTAGTGATAAAAGAGGTATATTCCGCAATGGAAATTTCTGAACAATCATCACCGCAGAACGAGGCAGTACAAACCCCGGTTACAACTCCTGAGGTTGCGCACACTGAAAGTGTGATAGCAACCTCCTCCCAGGTTGAAGTACCAGAGAAGCTGGTTGATCAGGTAATCGGTCAGGAACACGCGGTTGAGGTCATTAAAAAGGCAGCAATCCAGCGCCGGCATGTCATGATGATCGGAAGCCCCGGGACGGGAAAGTCAATGCTGGCCAAGGCGATGGCCGAGATTTTGCCTAAAGAAGAGCTTCAGGATATTCTTACCTACCCGAATTCCGATGATCCTAACAACCCGGTGATCAGGACAGTGAGCGGGGGGCGGGGCAAGCAGATCGTTGCAGCTCATAAAGCAGAAGCAAAGAAAAAAATCCAGTTCCGGAACACCCTGCTGATGCTCCTGCTTATTGGTATCATCGGTTATGCCTTCCTTACCTACCAGTGGCTGATGGGGATCATTGCCGCTGCATTTGTTTTCATGGCATTGCGGTACACTACTCCCCGTGAGGAAGCGATGGTGCCTAAGCTCCTCGTTTCCAATGATACCAAAAGTATTGCACCCTTTATCGACGGGACCGGATCTCACGCAGGTGCTCTTCTTGGTGACGTACGGCATGATCCCTTCCAGAGTGGAGGACTTGAAACCCCGGCGCACGACCGGGTTGAAGTCGGGGCCATCCACAGGGCGCATGGTGGCGTGCTCTTCATTGATGAAATCAACACGCTGGACCCGCATTCACAACAGAACCTGCTTACGGCGCTACAGGAAGGAGAGTTCCCCATCACCGGACAGAGTGAACGCTCGAGTGGTGCGATGGTCCGCACTGAACCAGTACCCTGCAAATTCGTGATGGTCGCTGCAGGAAATCTCGATGCCATCAAGGGGATGCACCCGGCACTTCGCTCCCGTATCCGCGGGTATGGGTATGAAGTGTATATGGCGGAGAGTATGGAGGATAACGAGGATAATCGCCGTAAATACATTCGCTTTATCGCCCAGGAAGTGAAAAATGACGCGAAGATCCCACACTTTGACCAGAGTGCAATTGATGAAATCATCCGTGAAGCGAAACGACGGTCGAACCGGAAGGGACACCTGACGTTAAAACTCCGTGACATGGGTGGACTGATCCGTGTTGCGGGGGATATTGCACGGCAGGAAAATGCTGTCCTGACGACATCTGTCCACGTAATAACGGCAAAGAAGACCGCACGATCGATCGAGGATCAGGTATCTGATGAAATTACCCAGCATCTCAGGGAATACGAGATGACCATTGTGGAAGGAACCCGTGTTGGACGTGTAAACGGTCTTGCGGTGACAGGAAATGATGCCGGATCAGTCCTCCCCATAATGGCCGAGGTAACTCCGGCACAAGGTGAGAGTGGACAGATAATCGCTACCGGTGTTTCCGGGAAGCGTCAGGAACCCTGGCTGAAAGATGAGGAATCGATTGCTCAGCAATCCATCAAAAATGTTAGTGCTTTAATAAAAAAGTTCACGGGAAAAGATATCAAAAACATGGATGTCCACATCCAGTTTATTGGTACATACGGTGCAGAAGGAGATTCTGCGTCGATCAGCATTGCCACTGCAGTAATCAGTGCAATTGAGGGAATTCCCATACGGCAGGATGTCGCCATGACCGGCTCCCTTTCAGTACGGGGAGATGTTCTTCCTGTCGGTGGAGTAACTTATAAAATTGAAGCGGCCGCAAAAGCGGGTATCAAAACAGTGCTTATTCCCCGAATGAATATTGGGGATGTATTAATTGAAGAGCGGTATAAATCCCTTGTCACGATCCTGCCCATGGACACCATTGATGATGTCCTAAAGTATGCGTTGGTCCCGGAAAACGCCATTGGATTCCTCACCAAACTCAAAAAGATGGCAATGAGGTCAACGGCAATAATTCCGGAATTATCGACAATCAACCAAACGATGGCCTGAGTGCGATGCCCGGTATACAATATTATGATCTGCGGCATGTAAACGGGCAGGTCACCCACATCGATATCGATAACGGTGTTGTGGAATCAGCCGGCACATCATTTTTCAATAAAGCAGTGATAAGAGTGCTCAGTAAAACCGGTTGGGGTGTTCTTCAGATCGATAATTATTCTCCCTGTAAAGGAAAAAAATTTGATGCAATCCTCAAATCCGCGTGCAGGCTTGCCCAAATCACCCAGGAAAATGTTATCCTTGGTGATGCCCCCCATGGGATTCTTTCTGTGCCGCCGATGAAAGAAGATCCCCGTGATGTTTGTATCGAGGAGAAATCCGCGCTGCTCTCGGAAATTGAAAAGGCCGCCCAGCACCCATTTGTGGTGAACAGGAGGGCAAATTTCATAGAAAAAATTGAACACGTCCGGTTCACGGACAGTTCTGAAAATGAATACTCGTACGAGATGTGCCGTTCCGGGTTTAATATTCTGGCTGTTGCTTCACGGAACGGGAATATCCAGATGGGATACGAGCGTGAACATTCGATTCACGGGTTCAACCTGCGGCACCAGCAGTCACTGGGAATAAAGGCTGCTGAAATTGCAGTTGCCCTTCTTGATGCCGGTGTTGCAAAAAGCGGAAAAATGAGAGCGGTGCTTGACCCGGAATTAGCGGGCGTCTTTGCCCATGAAGCGGTTGGCCATGCAAGTGAAGGCGATCTCATATGCGAAGGCAACTCGGTTCTGAAGGGAAAAACCGGACAGAAGATTGGGAATGATAACCTGACCATTATCGATGATCCCGGGATTTTCGAATTCGGTTTTGATCCAGTCGATGCTGAAGGTGTAGCGGTGTGCCGGACAGAAATTATAAAAAATGGTGTAATCAACGCATTTCTCCACAACCGCGAAACCCTTTCATCTGTAGGGAATGGTGTTGCCGGTCATGCCCGGGCCATGCCGGGTGAACCGCCTCTTGTCCGGATGAGCAATACCTTCATTGAAGCCGGGGATGCAACGGAGCACGAGATCTTTGAAGAATGCCGGAACGGAATCTTTCTCAAAGGTTCCCGTGGTGGTCAGGTTGATCCCGGGCGGGGGATATTCCAGTTCAATGCGGAGTATGGTTACCTGATAAAAAACGGGGAATGCACAAAAATGGTGAGGGACGTCTCGCTCTCCGGAGAGATCCTCACTACGCTTCATGGAATCACGCTCTGCGGCAATGATCGCACCATGAGCCCGGGATATTGCGGGAAAGGTGGCCAGAGTGTTCCGGTGAGCGACGGGGCACCCCATATACTCCTGTGCGATGCGGTGGTGGGCGGCAGTGGCGTGGATTGATCAATTACTCTGCGAAGCGCAAAAAACAGTCGATGAAGCTGAGGTTTTTTTTGTAAAGGCAACCTCAGTCTCTGCCGAGCTGAAACAAAAGAAGGTGAATCTCGCCACATCCTCGGAGGACTACGGTCTTGGCATCCGTACCATCCATAAGGGAAGGATAGGATCATCAAGCACCAACAACCCCGGTCAGTGGCGGGAATGCCTGTCCGCTGCAATTGCCAGTGGAAAACTTGCGACACCGCATGAGTGGAAAGGACTTCCTGGCCCGGTACACCTTTCCCGAACTCCGCTCTCATTTGATGCTTCGATAAGAATTGAACCACAGGTAGATATCGATCTAATCGAAAAGATGCTTGAAGGAGCAGAAGAACACCCGGCAGAAGTGACTGCCGGTTCGGCATCACTCTCTTTTGCCACGGTAACACTTGCAAACAGTAAGGGAGTCCGGTATACCGACAAATATACTGGTGTTTCTCTGTCCCTGGAAGCGATTCATGGGCAGTCTACCGGTTACGAGTTCGATCATTCACCATTCATGGATAAGGTGGATCCGGTATCTGTGGGAGAGAGGGCGACATTCTTTGCTGTGGAATCGGATAATGGGAAGGAGATCGCCACAGGAGAGTATGATATACTCCTTTCACCTCTTGCCTATGGGGAACTTCTGGGGAATGTATTTGTACCTGCGTTAAGCGGACGAAATGTGCATGCAGGACGATCCCGGCTTGCGCAGTCCTTGGGTGAGACCGTTACCGATCCTCAGATTTCCATGTATGATGACCCGCTTTTAAAAAAGGCATCAGGAAGCGTGAGGTGGGATGCCGAGGGCACACCGACGCGACGGGTCGATTTTATCAGGGAGGGAATTCTCAAAACCTTTGCGTATGATCTCAAAACCGCGTATCGCTTCGGTAAAACAAGTACCGCAAGTGCAATAAGAGGTGGGTTTGGAGGGTTACCGTCAATTGGACATCATAACTTCGTTGTTGACGGGAAACGGGACGAGGTTGCTGATGAACGTGTTGTCTATATACACAATGTAGTCGGTGCCCATACGGCAAACCCGATGAGCGGTGAATTTTCCGTTGAACTTTCTAATGCATTCTGGATGGAGGGAGGAGAGTTTGATGTACCCCTCCGGAGTGCAATGCTTTCTGGAAACGTGTTTGATATGCATCAGAATATCTCCGGATTGAGTAAAGAATCCCGGGCAATTGGATCTATGATTTTACCTTCGATAAAAATAAATAAGCAGCGCATAATTGGTAAATAGGTGTAAGTCATGATTGATGTGCTAGCTGCAATAATTCTTGTCGTCGTAATTATCGCAATTGTTTACGTTCTGGTAAAAAAAATAATGATTCTTGTCGTAAACGCTGTTTTAGGAATAATATTATTGTTTCTTCTGAATTTTTTCCATGTCATGCAATGGATGGGCAAACCTGACCTTGGGTATAGCCTTGCCAATATTATTTTATGCGCAGTAGGTGGGCTTCCCGGTGTCTGTATCATTGTTTTACTGAATATTCTTGGGATAACAATATAAAAAGTAAAATTTTTTTAAAAGACGTTTGCCTCATAATAAACATCCCCCTTTTTCAATATTTCATAGATTTTACTATCCCGGAATTGTGGAGACATTCTCATCCTGCCTACTTCGAGAGCGAGGCAAAAAAGAGGATTGCATAAAAAAAAGGTAAACAGTGTATGAGATAGAATTAAATAATGTCGCACAGATCTCGTAGTGAGGTGATGTGGATATGTGTACTGTTGGTGGACCTGTAGACATTGATCTTCCCCCGGATCGGGTGCAAGGGAAGGATTACCGGTGCAATGAATGCAATGAGCGGTTCAAAGGTATCGGCAAAAAACCCATTTGTCCCAGCTGCCAGTCAGATGATGTGGCTCAAGCATGAACTACGCCCTCGATGATGAGGTATTGCTCATCAGGGGAAAACAATCTTTTTTAGTCGTTGCAAAGGTAAAGAACAGGTTTGGACTTTGCATTGAGACCTCCCATGATGAATATTGCCAAGGTGTTGAAGCTGGTGACCTTGTTGTTGTTTCCGCTCCGGAAGATGGGGCCATTGAACCTGCTCTGATGCTCATTGATCTTGTGAGGACCTTCCATGTGCCGTTGTTAGTATTGCCCAAAGATCATCCCGGGTCAAAACGGATTTCCCATGTAGTATCCGTTGGACCTGAAATTTTTACCAGCTGCTCGATTCGGAGGGGGACACATCCGGATCAGCACCTGATCTGTTCGAGTGATGAACTTGCTGGTATTACCATAAAGAGAAGCGAACATGGTGTCAATATATC
>PLLR01000045.1:0-4140 GCA_003141335.1 Methanoregula sp.
ATCTTGAGTCCGTCTCTGTTGACCAGGCTTAGATACCCTCGCTCAGAATATAATTTGTTTTTTTGGATAGTAAAAGGCTTTGAGTTTTTATGAATGTTCTCTTATGCCAACTTTTAGTGAGACCGTTTTTTTGCCTGTCACCGTTGGTCTTGTAGTGCCATCTCAGTGCCATTACCTCACATAAAATCAGACAGCCCAAGCTGCAGCTTCTTCTCCTCACCAAATGTGGACGTGATGGCAAGGTCGAGCACCTCGACACGCTGCTTGGTGTACTCAGAAACCTTGTATTTCCTGCAGATAGCCCAGGACATCTCAAGATATTTCTTCACCGATCCTTCATGGACGGTTGGGATAATATTGCCGTTGCAGAAACCCTTCCCCTTAAATTTCGTGCATTTGCCGGCAAGGGGCATCCGCCGGTAACTCGTGTTGCATTTGGTGCAGCGGAACTTCTGCTTGGAGAACGCAGAGAGGTTGCCCATCAGGTCGGGAATGAAGTGGGTGGTAAGTACCCGCTCTGCAACGTCATCGGCGTCGACAGCACGTATCTTTTCTGCCAGAACAAGTTCCGCCTCAAGTTTTTCGGTCATGAACTTGAGCCGGGTGTACATAGATTCGATCGGCCCCGCCGAAATATCCGAAGTGTCATGGGTGAACTGGAACCCTTCGAGCTGTGCAGGTGTCCCGATCCTCCGGTCAACACGATCAATAAGCCTGGCGATCATTTTAGGTTCGACATAGTTGAGTGCGCTTGTGTAAAGTTCCAGGGGATAGTGATCGCAGACATCGACATTCAGGGCTTCCTTGTCAATTTCCGCAGGATCAATCCTGCTCGTCAGCACCAGCGGGGCATCCATCGAACCCCCCCGGCTCTGGGGCAGGAACGAGCGCGAAAAGTTGATCAGGCCGTCAAGAAGCAGCATAATACAGTCCTCATCGCCATCGCACTGCCCGGTAAAGATTCCATTCGCGACAAGCGTGTGGTCATCGGCAACCGTCAGGCAGTATACCCTCTCTTCAGGGGCGGGCACCGGTTCAACAGACCGGATATAGTCAGCAATCACGTTTGCGCCTTCGAGTACCGGGACTGCATCACCGCCTTTGAGTTCCATTGCCCGGATCTTCCGGAGGTACATCGTATCCCAGACCAGCATCGCGTGATCGGGGGTGACCACAATCTCCTTCCCGAGTTTTGTTATGAACCGGAGAAGCGTTGAAGGGGAGCGGTGGATGGATACGGAAGTGATCCTGCGTATATGCTGGTTCCCCCCCGTATCAACGGTCCGGGTGTAATACGGCTGTGCCGGATCGGAGTAGTAGGTCCCAAGCCTGTCGATACCCGGCCGGCTTACATCAAAATTTTCAAGCACAAATTTACGCAACGGGGATTTACACCAGCGTTTTCCGTCATATACCTCAACTTCGGTATCACCGAAAAAACAGTTCCGGCGCTTGGCAGCATGGAAGAACGGGTGGGCATATCCGACATTTGCCCGGGTGAACCCGACAATCCGGGCAAGCACACCGGCGCTCGTGTGGGGGGCAAGCCCGATGACAAGGTGCCCGACAAGATCGGCTGGTTTTTTGACGTTATAGAAGGGTTCAAGTCCATAGCATTTGACCAGCAGGTCATCCATGAACTGCGCCACGTTCACCATGTATTCAGCGCATGAATCAGAGATTAAAAGATCCTGCGGGCGCAGCTCCACAACCTGCGACCCGTTCTGGAGATCATATCCATGGGTATCCTTAACATACCCGAGCGAGCGGAGTTTTTCAACAGAAACCCTCACCTCGTTGGGACGGATGTGCGTAAGCGGCAGGTCGATCATATCAAACCGCGTGGTCCCATCCTTGAAAACAAAGATGTTCCGGATTGCACGCAGGATTCCCTTCTCCATCGCCTCCACTGCTTTTTCCCGGGAGATTACCCCTTTTACACCCTTCACGAGTGCCACACTATCAGGTTTTAAACCCAGCCGCTCCATGGCCTTTGCATACTCCCCTTTCACGTTCAGGGAGACTCTCTGGCTGCAGGTTGTCGGGACATCACAGCCTGGGCAGCGCTCCATTACGGTTTCTCTCCCGCATTTGGGACAGGTCATTATCGCAATCGTATGTGCCCCGCACTTCTCACACCGGTTGGTGTAGGTAATCTCCTGGCATCCCGTGCATCGCCGCCTTCCCACCTCTATCTCGATGATCCCTCCTTCCTTCTGGAAATCGATTTCGGTGATGGTTTCATCCACATCCTCGGTATGGCTGGATGCCAACTGGAATGACCGGCGGGAACCCCCTGAGTCACCGAGCGGGAAAAGGACATGCGGAGGGGGATTCATCTTCCGTGGTTTGGATTTTCCCGGTCTTCCCATGCGACCGCCTATCCGCGTGCCTGCCCGGGACCTGATTTTTAACCGGGACAGGTGCGTGACGAGATTGAGCGGTGTATCAGAAGGTGCAGTATTCCATACTACATCTTGTTTCTGCAGGTTTTCGTCAAGCCCAAGACAGGTGATGAACGCACGCCAGGTTTTGATCCGGATAGTCCCCTCGCGCACCTCATGCGGGAGGAGGAGTTCTTCAAGAATGGTTTTTATTGAGGGGTCGTTTGGAATCAGCAGGAAGCCCCCGGTAATTTTTCCCTGCCGGGTAACTGCGTCAGCAAGAGTCAGGATCTGCTCTACAGAAAGATCATCCCAGAACCAGGTGTACGCAGGATGGAGATATCCCCCGGCGCTCGCAAGAGCAAGGGCTTCTTCTTCATTTTCAGGCGGTTTTGTGCCGGCGTCAGCTTCAAGCAACCACCACTCATTACAATAACCACAGGGAATAAGGGGGTGATTGTTCTCCAGAAATTCACCAAACGCAATGAGAATCTCGCCCACATCAAGGATCCTTTCAATGCCGGGTCCACGTTGTATCGCTGTCGCCTCGTCGTCAATCCGCAGCACGTCACCGTTTTGCATCCGCACGGTCGGTCCTTCAATCGAATCAACCGGTACCACCCCGCACGCCTTGCCCGGGCGCTCGGTCTTCATCTGGGTACCGACTGCAAGAAACTCGCCGAGGATGTACAATGTTGCGGGATTGAGCCCCGCAGCAGCAAATCCCGTATTGCGCGACCTCCCGTAACGGAGCCGGAACCCCCCTTTGCGCATAGGATAGGAAAAGACCGGTCTTCCCCCTATCAGGTCGCGAAGGTACTTGTCAATGGGTTTGATGCTGACCGTTCCTTCATCTGTTTTGTTTTTGATGAGTTTGCCCAGCCAGTCCCAGCCGTCCATCTTCATTGTTTCGACTTTGTTTTTGAGTTTGGGTGCCTTCCCGGCAATCCCTTCTGCAAGGACTAACGCCATACCGCCACGCACCGTGTTTGTCTCCACCCGCGAAAGGTTGCGGTGCCCCGAAACTTCTTCCTTTTCGGTCGCTTCCCCATCAATGCACACCGGGCAATTTTCGACAATGAGCCGGATTTCCTGTTCGCTGGGCAGGTACTGGAGGTTCATAATGGTGTTGTACTGCCGGATCTCCTCGATATACCGCTCAACTTCTTCCTGGCGGGGATAGTAACGGCTGATACCCAGCTGCCGGCGCACGTAATCACCAACGAGCACCGAGAGTGCCTGTGCAGTCCCTCCTGCACTTCGGATTGGTCCTGCGTAATAAATTTTCAGGTACTGGCTCCCGTCATCGTTTTTTCCGAGTCCGACTTTTGCAATCCCTTCGGTAGGTGCCGCCACTACACCTTCCGTCAGCAGCGCCATTGCTGTACGGATGGCATGGTCAAGAACCTGTTCGTTGGTAGTCTCGCCAAACTTACGGGCTACAAAATCATCGCCAATGCGCAGCGCAACCTCTTCCCGGGACATCAGGGATTCGAGCTCACGTATCCGCTCTGCCACCCCCTTGATCCCCAGGAGTGCTTCAACCCGGTCTGCAAGGTCACTAGCAACAGGAATCTCAACTTCGGTTGAAGGGTCAAGACCGCGGGAACGAGCTTTTTTGGCTATCGCTATTGCGAAAAGGAGCTCATCCATCAGCGACTTTTCATAAGCCTCCATCGCTGGCGAAAGCACAAGCATACCGGTAGGATTTTCGTGGGAGCGGATTTATCTGTTCGGGTTATGGAGTGAAAAAAAA
>PLLR01000045.1:4155-15969 GCA_003141335.1 Methanoregula sp.
ACTGCGGGTTTTCCGATCCGGCAGAGAGCACGGGAAAGAAATCCCCGCAGTTCCCGGTCATCACTTGCCATCGCGTCGATTAATGGTTCGATTGCAGGAATCCCGATAGTTCCCAGTGCTGCCGCTGCAAAGCGCCGGAATTCATTCTCCGGATGAGCCCGCATTGCCGAAATCAGGGGATCTACTGCCGGGGCACCGACACCGGACAGTGCGAGTGCTGCATACCAGCGATGATCGTTATCAACCGCATCTGCAAGTGCCTGGATCAGCAATTCAACCGCAGGTTTGCCAATTTCGCCAAGCGCGTGAAGGGACTGGTGGCGTATGTCGATGGAGGGATCATCGAGGGCGGCGATGAGCCGGTGAATTTCCGTGTCCCCGGGGGATCGATCTTCCATGGTATCCTTCTCCTTAGCCATTATCCTCTGATCTGGTCTTTTCATTCGTTTGAAGGTTCCCGTTCCGAAGTCTCATTACGAGAGGTTTAACTGCAGGAACCAGGATTGCATCAAGTGCATCTGCTATTGCTTTACGTTCATCGTCACCTGCATTCCCGAGGAGCTGGATGAGCGGTTGGATCGCATCAGTATCATGTAATTCGCCAAGAGCCGTGACAACTTCAAGTCGTGCAGCTCCATCGGAAAATTTTAAAAACCGTAACAGTGGCTCTAATGCAGGTTTTCCCATTGCAGCCAGCGCTGCAGCAGCTTCAGCACGGACATTTTCATATTTATCGGCAACTGCCCGGATAAGAGGCTCGATAGCTCGCGGGTTTTGAATTTTCCCAAGGGCCATGGCAGCACCCCATCGAAGATTCCCGTCACCTTCACGGAGTGCACAGATGAGCGGGTCAACCGCTGGTTCTCCTATCATACTCAGAGCATATGCGGCACGGCTCCTGACAAACCGGTCATCATCGCACAGGAGGGTGATGAGAGGGGCAATAGCTCCCGGATCGCCAATCTCCCCAAGGGCGATCGCCGCTTTCCACCGCACATCGTCATCATCGTGCCGCAGTGCCCCGATAAGAGCAGCAACAGCAGGAGTCCCTATTTTTGAGAGGGCTTCTGCTGCCTTCCACCGCAAACCGCTTATTTCATCGTTTTTCAATGCAGCAATCAGGGGCTCTACCGCACCGGAGTCCCCGATTTCCCCGAGTGCCTCCGCTGCTCCATACTGAACATCCGGGTCCCGGTGGTTCAACAGGCGGATAAGCCCCCTTACATCTTGTGCAGCTTTCATTCCGGGGATACTATCACGGGAGGAGAATATATTTTTGAGCTGATCGAACAACGAGATTCCTGACAAAAGGATAAAAAGAAGAGTAATTCTGCTCATACGGGAGGTTGCATCGACACGTGCGGGGATCATCTCCTGTAATTATTACGGTGAACAGGATAAAAAGATCGTGGGCATGATATCCAATCGGGTTTCCGAATACTGGCTGTATCTCTGGGTGGAATCTTCCTTCCGGCAGCAGGAAAGTATATATCTCCCTCTGAGGGATTACACACATTGATCACATTTTGGATGTCAAGGGTATGACACGTGATATCAATAATAAAATTGGGAAATTGAAAGATATGGCGATGGGGAGGTGCAGGGAGCGGATAGAGCAGGCGGCATGCAAGGCAAAGGTATTAATGAATAAACCAAAATCTGAAGGACAGAACGAGGGAACTACAAATTACACTCAGCCTTCCGGGATTACTTCATTTTTAAAAAAAAGGCACGGGCTGTAACTCCCGTGAAACAGGGAGAAGGATTTTTCACTGCTGCAGGATATTTTAGGACAGAGTGAGGAGACTAACCATCAAACCGGGTGTGGTGGTTGAAAAANNTTGCAGGAGCACGGGTCATTCCACCAAATTCCCGGTGTCGGGTCTGTCAGCAGTTCTGCTTTATTGCTGCCTTTTTCTTGCGTTCAATAATCTTTTTGACCTTTTTTAACCGGAAGAGATCTTCGCGCTCCCGTTCGTCAATGGCGTTTTTGATATACTTTGCCTGTTTTTTTAATTCTGGGATCATTATCTGCTCAAGGGCGTTCACCCTTCTCCGGGTTATCTGGATCTCCCCCCCGAGCCTTTTTAAGGAAGTCTCCGTCTCCGCAAGCACGATGATCAGATCCAGTTCCATCTCGAACTTTTCAGCTGCCTCATCAATCCTGCCGCTCACCCCGATGATACTGTAGCCTCTCTCTAAGACACTCTTTGAGACTCTCTTTTTCTCAAGTACCGGAACAGGAACTCCCATGATATTTTTCCCCTTGATATCGATGAACAGACCTTTCCGCGTTGCAAAGGATGCAGACTTCAGGGTTACTGAATCGTCAACCGCAAGAGCGGTCAAGAGCGAGCGCTGTGCCGCTTTAGCAACAATCTCCAGCTCATCCCGCGATTTCGAGACCGACTCCATGATGTGGAAGAACTCCTGGATGAGCGCATCCATCTTCTCCCGGAGAAGATCCCTCCCCTGCTCGGCGAGCTTAATCTGTGCATTTTTCCTGATGAGCTCCATCCTCGTGGGGTTAACCTGTTCCATGGCTCATCCCTTTCTGTATGCCGGGTGATACTTCTGGATGTATTCCCGTTTTATCCGTTTCAATTCTTCTTCCGGAAGCATGGACATGAGGTCCCAGCCAATCTCAAGCGTCCTTTCAAGGCTCCGGTTTTCGTCACCCTGCGTGATGAATTTCTTCTCGAACTCGTCTGCAAACTTCAGGTATTTCTTGTCCAGTTCTGTTAATGCTTCTTCACCGACGATCGCGACCAGCCTCCGCAGGTCTCTCCCGTAGGCGTATGAGGCATAGAGCTGGTCCGCCACGTTCCTGTGATCCTCCCGCGTCTTTCCCGCACCGATGCCGAGGTTCATGAGCCGGGAGAGACAGGGAAGAACGTCGATGGGCGGGTTCGCCCCCCTCCTGTACAGGTCCCGCGAGAGCACGATCTGTCCTTCGGTAATATAGCCGGTGAGATCCGGCACCGGGTGGGTGATATCATCGTCAGGCATGGTCAGGATGGGGATCTGGGTGATGGATCCCTTCTTTCCCTTGATCCGCCCGGCGCGTTCGTAGAGGGATGCAAGGTCCGTATACATATAACCGGGATACCCTCTCCTTCCCGGGACTTCCTCCCGTGCCGTTGAGATCTCTCTCAATGCCTCACAATAATTGATCATGTCCGTCAGGATCACAAGGACGTGGAGGTTGTGGGTGAACGCGAGGTATTCTGCGACAGTCAGGGCGCACCTCGGCGTTGCGAGCCTCTCAATCGTCGGGTCATCGGCAAGGTTCATGAAAAAGACCACGCGTTCAAGAGCACCGGTCCTTTCAAAATCATCCATGAAGAACGATGCTTCCTTATAGGTAATCCCCATGGCAACAAAAACCACCGCGAATTTTTCTCCTTCCCCGAGCACCTTTGCCTGTCGTGCGATCTGGGCGGCAAGCTTGTTTGCAGGCAGACCGGCACCGGAGAATATCGGGAGTTTCTGACCCCTGACAAGAGTGGTTAATGCGTCAATAGTGGACATCCCTGTCTGGATGAAATCTGCGGGTTTGTCCCTGGCGTATGGGTTGATAGGCATCCCGTTGATATCCAGACTTGTTTCCGGGATGATGTCGGGACCGCCGTCACGGGGCTTTCCCACACCATTCAGGATCCTCCCCAGCAGGTCAATGGACACATCTATTGTCGGCGGTTTGCCGGTAAACTGCACCCGGGTCTCTTTATTATCGATTCCGCTGGTACCCTCAAATACCTGGATCACCGCAAGGTCCCGCGAGATATCCAGTACCTGCCCTGTTCTCACGTCGCCGTTAGGCAGAGTGATCCGTGCGATTTCACCATAGGAGACCCCCTTAACAGACTGGACGAAAATCAAAGGCCCGGAGACGTAGTTGACCGTCTTGCACTCTTTTGTCAGCAGGCTGACCGGCTTCATCTTTCCACCTCCAGTGCAGCAATATTCTTATCGATCTCCCCGATAAGATCCTTGATTTTGCTGACATCGGCCAGTTCCTTCATCCTGCCAATCTCCTGTTTTAAGGGCAGTTTCAGGATTTTGTTCAGGGCAACTCCCCTGTTCATCGCTTCACTCGTCCGATTATAGAAGTTGAGGATCACCTTGAGCATACAGTACTGCTTCTCAAGCGGGCAGAAAGAGTCGATTTCATGATAGGCACTCTGCTGGAGGAAATCTTCCCTGATCATTCGTGTAACCTCCAGAATTGCCTTCTCACTCTCGGGCAGGGCATCAGGACCGACCAGCTGCACGATTTCCTGTAACTCGACTTCTTTCTGGAGCAGGTACATGGTCACGTCCCGCATCTCTTTCCATTCATCAAACCCGTTTTGCACAAACCAGTCCTGAATGCTGTCGAGATAGAGAGAATAACTTTTTATCCAGTTCACCGAAGGGAAATGTCTCCTGTACGCAAGACTTGTATCCAGTGCCCAGAACGTCCCGGCAATTCTCAGCGTGTTCTGGGTGATGGGCTCTGAGAAATCGCCTCCCGGGGGGGATACCGCACCGACAATGGTAATGGATCCCAACCGTTCATCTGACCCAAGGCAGACAACCCTGCCGGCACGCTCATAGAACGCCGCAAGTCTTGTAGCAAGGTAGGCGGGATAGCCTTCTTCGCCCGGCATCTCCTCCAGCCTGCCCGAGACTTCCCGTAAAGCCTCGCCCCATCGTGATGTGGAGTCAGCCATCAGCGCGACGTCATATCCCATGTCCCGGTAGTACTCTGCCATGGTGATGCCCGTATAAATTGAAGCCTCCCTGGCCGCCACCGGCATGTTCGACGTGTTTGCAATCAGGATCGTTCTCTGGATAAGGGGCATCTTCGTCCGCGGATCCACAAGTTCGGGAAATTCTGTCAGGACATCCGTCATTTCATTTCCCCGCTCCCCGCAGCCGATATACACAACGATCTGGGTATCCGACCATTTTGCAAGTGTCTGCTCCGCCACCGTCTTTCCCGTACCAAAACCACCGGGGATCATGGCAGTCCCCCCCTTGGCCACCGGGAACATCGTATCAAAAATTCTCTGCCCGGTGACAAGGAGCGAACGCGGGTCCTGCTTTTTTTTGTAGGGTCTCCCCCGTCTCACGGGCCATTTCTGCAGCATTGTTATGGGAGTGCCGTCATCGAGAATGCAGATGGGGTCTTCTACAGTAAACGCACCGCTGCGGATCTCCCTGATGGTTCCGGAAATAGGGGGAGGAACCATGATCCTGTGCTCTATATTGTACTCCTTCACCGTCCCAACTATGTCTCCGCCAGAAACCCGATCTCCCTTTTTTGCGGATGCGACAAAATCCCACTTCTTTTCCTTATCAATCCCGGAAACGGAAATTCCCCGGGATATGAAACTGCCACTTCTCTTGACCAGCACCGGCAGTGGCCTTTGAATGCCATCATAAATCGAGGAGAGGAGCCCCGGGCCGAGCTCAACGGAAAGGGGCGTATCGGTGTTCACAACTTTCTCGCCAACTTTCAGGCCTGATGTGTCCTCATACACCTGGACAACCGCCAGATCCCCGTCAAGGCGTATGATCTCCCCGTTCAGTTCCTCGGCACCTACCTTCACCACGTCATACATCTTCGAGCCCCTCATCTGGTCCGAAAGAACCACAGGCCCCGAAATTCTCGATATAACTCCCGCAATCATGACCCCTACCTCCTAATCACGATATTATACCCGATTGCTCTCTGCAGCAGCCGTTCGATGTAACTTGTTCTCTCGAGACCCTTGACCCTGGCGGGAATCGGAATAATGATTGGCCGGTATGTCTTTTCGATTTTTTCCAGCAGTTTTTCGTCCAGAGCTGCCATGAAATCTTCACTGACCGCAACGATTCCCGTATCGTCCTTATACATCAGGGGGGGTATGATCTTCTTTGCCTCATCCAGATTTGATACCTCGATTACATCCACACCGGCAAGCCTGAACCCCGGTGCCGAATCGGGATCGGTGACCACGATAAACTTATACATAGATCAATTCCTCCCGGATTTCTTTTTCTGTTATGTCAGCAGTCTTGCACCTCGCGATGATTCTGATATTGGTGATCTCGTTATATTTCGCCCAGACATACCCGACTGCAACGGCAATACTCAGCGGATCACCAAGAAACCTGCTGATCCCTCGTTTAATCAGATATTTTTCGAGTTCTTTTTCAAATACTGATATCTTTTCTGTTTTGAACACATCTGCGGGAAGTTCTGAGAGAAACTTGTATGGCGTGGCGTCAAGGACCTTTATCGCTCCCTCAAGCGTCCCGGTCCGGATCATCGCCAACAGTCTTTCCATATTCAGTTTTACGCCACCATTGATCAGGAGTCCTTCAGCTTCTTCAATGTTGATTTTGTCCCTTATCATCTTCAGGACATTTTTAATATTGGTCACATCAATCTCTGTGGTTATCATATCCAGAATGATACGATCATCGTAGGAATCTTCGCCTAATTTGTTTAATGCATTTTCATAGTAAAATTTGTCAATGGCATACTCAAGAATAGATAGATCCCTTTTTTCAGAGTATTCCTTAAAATTCCGGGTTAATGGTTTTGCATAGTCGATCCCCCATGTTGCAAGGAGATCGATTATCGCCTTTACATCCGGCTGTCTGATTAACTCAATGAGCGTGGTATCATCCAGTTGCCCTGCCGGGACAAGGCATTCGACAATCTCCGCTGATGTCATATGGATATTCTTTCCCCGGAGAATGGTTTTGATGTTCTGGATATCCCACCGGCTCAGCAGAATTTTTATATACGTCTCGGATTCTCCCCCTTTCATAAAACCTAAAATCTTTCGGAAGGCATTGGTGAAATCCTTCCGTAGGGCAACCTCGATACACGTAATCCCGGAATACTGGACGGTTGCCCTTTCAATCTCCTGTTTATAGGGAGTATTTTCCAGCTCAGCAATAATGGATTCAACATCGGGTTTGAGGATCAGGGTTTCAAACACGGGAGGAGCGAGCAGGCGACTTTTCATGCCTTTTATCCGGGCATTTACATAATCATACTCCACTCTGACCACCATAGAGCGTAGTAAATATTTCTGGTTTTAAAAGAGCCTTTGCCTTCTCAAATCTCGATTCTGTCGTGTTGGATATGATGAACCTTCCATCCTTTGTGCTCGCGTTCAGACCTCCCGCACTGGTAATATCGGTAACTACCTCGCAGTTCAGCTTAAGTTCGGACAACAATTTTTTACAGAGGTTCTCATCTATTTTATCGATATGCAGCTGGATTTCTTCCCCTTCCAGCTCCAGAACCACCTCTTTTAGCATTTTTCTGAAATTGTTCTCGTAATCTGCACGCGATCGTGCTGATGAGAGAATTTTTTGGGCTTCAAAAAAGGCTTTCTTAAACACTTCATCTTTGGTCCGGGTAAACTGCATCCGGGTTTCTTCTTTGATCTTTGCAATTGATTTGTTACGTTCAGCTTCAACCGTTTTTTTGACTGCATCCAGATGCTTCTTTTTGATTGCCTCGTCCTTCCCCTCCGCCCCCTTTCGTATCTCCACCGATTGCCTGTATGCCTTTTCCTTCAATTCCGTGATTCTTTCTTCGGCACTCACCTCAACTGACTCAATCAATTGTTCAATCGACATCGCATCACCAACCCATTCACTATTCTTTCCGGACCAGTACTATTATGTTCGAACTCTCGTGTTCCTCAATAAGTTCCCGGTTCCGCCAAACGACCGATATGACATGTATCAGTACGTCATGGCAGATTTACCGGTTGTAGCTTGACCATCCCCTCCATTCACACGAGCATGATCATCATCATTGCTGCAACCACGAAACCTAATATGACCATGGTCTCGGGAATTGCCACCAGCACCACCATGAGACCAAATGTCTCAGGTTTTTCCGCAATGGTTCCGGCACCGGCGGACCCGATTTTTGATTGCGCGTAACCTGTTCCAATTGCACCAAGCCCGAATGCAATACCAGCTCCAATGGGAATACCCCAATCCACCATGTTTACCACATCCTCTTTTTTTGTGTTTTATGATATGATCCTGATTAAAAGTTCTCAATCTGCTGTACAGAATGTTTGCCAAACCAGCGCGATGCTCCGTGTTCATTTCACGGTTTCATCCTCCTTTTCCTTTCTGAAGGGTTTGTACATCTTTCCCCCGCCCGTATAAAATTTAGAATTGAATTCCACCATATGCAACCTGAAAGAATGTAAAAACGGGCTGAACATTGCAAGGACGATATTGAGAATATGCAGCAGGGCAGCGATACAAAATCCTACTAGCGCCACCTCCATCGAGCCGCCAAGTTTATTCGCCACCAGCGCCAGAACGACCGACGCCATGCCGATTGCCATGATACGGGCGTAGGAGAGGATGTTTCCCACGGTGCTCATAATCTCGAATACCCCGAAGAAACCGCCGCCATAGATGATCAATGGGAGTGCAATGATGATCATCACAATTCCCGGTTGAACAAGGATTTCCGGTATCATCTTCCCCACAGCGAGAATAACAAGGAGCAGCCCGGTGATCGCAACGATCATTCCTGCTTTTTCAATTGCGTGTTTTTTGCTCTTCTTCGTCAGGGCATTGAGGATTCCCAGACTGAGACCGAGGAATACATGGAATACACCTATGGCGATGGCAAGGATCAGGAGGGGTACCAATACTTCAATCCTGTTCCAGGTGATACCGGCGATTGTCATGGGATGAATCCAGCCCATATGTTCACCGAAATTCCCGAAGAACTCGCCGAAGATAAAACCGAAAAAGATGGTTGGGATAGATGAGATGATCAGGATGTTCATCAGGTGCTGGAGCCAGAGCTCCATTTTATATCTGTTTTTCACGATCAGGGCAAAAACGAGGATGATGATGCCATAAGCGATATCGCCGACCATAAGACCGAAAAAGATAGGGAAGAAGATCGCAAGAATCGGACTTGGATCGATCTCCTGGTACTGTGGTGGGCTGACCATCTGCATGAGAAATTCAAAGGGTTTTACGATTGCAGGGTTATCGTAGAAGGTGGGCGCCTCGTCCATCTTCTCCGGACTCACCTCAAGCTCATTGACGATGACCCTGTTGCCGAAAGCATCTTTCAGTGCTTCTTTTGTGCGTTGCAGGTATTTTTTGGGGATCCAGCCCTGAATTACAAAGGTGTATTCTGTCTGACCGAATTTGCCAAACACACCCACTTCTTCGTTCCTGTCGTCAAGCACTTTTTTGAGCACCGCAAGTTCCTGGTACCATTCCGTGGAGAGTTTTACCAGATTTTCGTCGATTGCTACCATCTCGTCGATTGATTTCGTCCTCTTTATAGAAATCAGCTGAAGTATCTCATTGAAGGGCTTACCAAGGAACTCAGATGGCAACCGGACCTCATTGACATTCTGGGAGAAGATGAGCGAGTGAACCCCCTCGGAATATCTTTTATTGAACACGATAACCGCAGCAATAGTTGTTTCATCGATATCCGCAGAAATTATTTCAAACTGTTTTTTTGTAATTTCTCCCAGCGCATTTTTGATAAAGTCTAAAACATCCCTGAACTCCCGCTGGATGAGTATTACCGTGACTTCAAAACCCTCTAAAATCGGCAACTGGCTTTCCAGAGGCTGAATTTTTTTAATTATTTTTTCGTACCTGCCCAGCGCGCCAAGGGAAAATTCCAGATCACTCTTCTTTAAAGCGAGGTCCTTTGTGGT
The DNA here is from genome assembly GCA_003141335.1 of Methanoregula sp. Classification (GTDB taxonomy): domain Archaea; phylum Halobacteriota; class Methanomicrobia; order Methanomicrobiales; family Methanospirillaceae; genus Methanoregula. Next base: position 13,872 of record PLLR01000045.1, read on the forward strand.
CGATTCGAGCTCCTCGATTACGTGATTTGCCCTCGCAAGCAGGTCATGGTGGCTGGTTTTCTGCAATTCCTCATAGATTTGTTGCTGCTTCTGCGTATCATATTTAATTTTAGGGAGGGCAAGGAAAATTCCCCCTATTTTTACCAGAGTATTTGCGATATCTCCTCCTTTTTCGATTTCCATCTTCCTAAAAAGCGTATCCCCGGGGCGGATTGTCTTGGATATATCCTCAATCTGGACAGTTCCTGTATGGTACAGGACGTCGACTACGCTCTGAAAATCTTTTTTTGGCCCCAGTACCTGAACCTTTTTCATCTTCTGAAGCATATCGCCCTACTCCATGGAGACAACTTTTGCGATTTTATCTATTGCTGAGGGTAAATTGCGTTCGCCCTCTGCCCGAACCGATATCGCCTGTTGGTTGCTCTGATTTCTGAGCTGCTCCATTTCTTTTCTTAATCTCTCCATTTCTTTTTCAAAATATTCCTGGGCAGTCTTTTTCCCCTCTCTCTCTGAGTTCTCAATCATTTCCGAGGCTTCTTTCCTTGCACTGATAATGACCTCCTCGGCTTCCCTTCTTGTCTCATCAATTTTGATGCTGATCATCAGCTCTTTTTCCCGGATTTGCTGCAATAACGATTTTTCTTCTGCCATCTGCAACACCTGTTATAATCCCCGCATTTTTTTCGAATGTGATGTCAGACCATGGTTCTGGCGGCAATTATTGGTTGTAACACTTTTTTCCTTTGGGTTCTGCTGTGCTTCGATAATCCGCTCCCGGCAACGGTCAACTGCCCCTTTTTTCAGTTTGTCAATGAGTTCGGACATATTGTTCATCATAGGCAGAAATCAAGTGTGGTCAATGTCAATACTCCTATTCCAAAACGATAAATGTATCTATTGTCATATTCTGCTTTACCAAGAACGTATTTCAGAGATTTTATTATTGAATTATTTTAATAAAACTGAGGATATGGTCCCAATCCACGCACTGAATGTCGCAGATTTAAGGAATGTGTCAAAGTGATTATGTACCCGATTCAGACGCTCCCGGGGCCTTAACCTTCATCCTGCCTCCGCCTCAGTGACGTTACCCCATTACGATGGCCTGGTGATGCGTCATACAATAAATGCCTGGTTCGATGAAATGACCGTATACCAAAAAGAATACCGGATGATACGGGAAAATCAGGAAGGAGTGAACTCATGATATTCAACTCCCCGGTTTTATTCATGGCTGGTAGTTTTTTTTAGTGGAACGTCGAGGCAAGCCCCTCTTCCACATTCCTGACAATGTGCATCACGGCAAGTCAGGATACCCCATCTTTTTGCAGGATACAGGCATCGATTTGCCTGGTCAGGGATTTGCATCAGTTCATTCAGTCAATACCATATCCAGATAGCATTAAATATCGTAAATAGTATGTATTGTTCAAACGAGTCCCGTCCATTTCACCTTGTCTGCTGCCAGACCTTCGGTATTCCTCGTGGAGTGACCTATGTTTGAAAAAATACTGTTCCCGACAGATTTTTCAGAGTACGCGAAAAGAACACTCGACTGCGTAGCCGGTTTTCCCGGAGCCCGCGATGTCATCCTGCTCCACGTTGTTGAAGAGGCCAGATCTCCGAGAGGGGGTGGAGAGATAGGAGATATATTCTACCGGACCGGCGAAAATTTCCTCAAGGAAGAGAAACGCTACCTTGAAAACCTCAGCCAGAACCTCAGGGTGACAACGGCGGTAAAGACATCATCTGACACCGCCGGAGCAATCATCAAAACAGCCGAGGAAAGAGGCGTTTCCCTGATCGTTGTCGGTGCGCGGGGGAACAGCCTCGTGGAAGGGATCCTCCTTGGCAGTGTATCGATGGCGGTCCTCCGCCGCAGCAGGACCAATACGCTGATCATGCGCCATAAAATTATCGAGGAGATGAAGGCGAAGACCTATGAAATGTTCTGCCCGATGATACTTTTCCGGGTCCTCTGTCCGATTGATTTTTCTAAATACTCAGACAGTGCGATAGCCCTTCTCAGCAGGACAAAAGGGGTGAGAGGGGTTATCCTTCTCCATGTTGTTTCTCAGGGCGATACTGAAGCTGA
>PLLR01000045.1:16027-51344 GCA_003141335.1 Methanoregula sp.
TCCGTAAGCCGGAATGAAGGGGAACGAATAAGGCTGAACTCTCCGGATGACTTCATAACGGCAGGCATCATGTTCATCCTGAATACCATTTCAACAAACGGTATATACGGACTTGCCGGTACTATTTTTAATTCCTTACATTTTTGCACATAGTACATTGAGGAGAAATTGTACCCGAGATCTCTTCATCAGCCGTTCTCTTCTCCTCAAAAATAATCAGGTTATTTTTACCCAGCCAAAATACCGGATAGGTATGATATACTCGCGCTGACTATGCGAATTTATACCTAGGCGAACCTACCCAGGATACCCAGGGTAAACGCCATTACAAGCAGGGCCACCGTTTCGGTCATACCCAATATGATCATGTAATTGCCGAATCCTTTACCGGTTTCTTCCATGGCGTCGCAGGCGCAGGCAGCACATTTACCCTGATAGTATGCAGAAAGACCTATAGCCGCGCCGCAAAAGGCGCCGATACCCCAAAGGTCATTGCCTTGTACGGCAAGTTCAGACATCCTGTTCATTACGATCATGCCATAGATCGTCTGGGTAAGCGGAGCACCAACAAAAGCAAGGAGCATAAATGCCGCTGGCTTATTCTGGCTGTATTTCTTCTTCCATGCTCCTATCGCAGCCATTCCGGCGACACCGGCTCCAGCGGCAGACCCGCAGGCCGACAAGCCAAGCACCAAACCTAATCCCAGATCCCCAGTCATGATATCCTCCTGTTCATTCTTTGAGCGGCTTGAATGCAAACCCACTCCATGTTACGTTCGCATGCCCCGAAAATTCCAGCACATTAAGCCTGACACCGTGCACGAGCACTGACATCAGTCCCAATATGATATTTAAGCTATGGCCGATTAAAATGATTACGACACCTGCCGCTAAAGCTGCGACACCATCGCCCAATCCTGATGACAACGTATTCGTAGTCTCTGCTATGGCGAGACCTGCCAGGCCAACCGCAAAAAGACGTACATACGAGATCACGTCGGTAATATTATTCATAAGGCTCAACGCCACCGTCCCCAGCCCTTCTCCGATGGTTCTGAGCACATTAGCCTGGGGGTTAGTAAATAAAATCACGAGTACAATCCCTGTAGCGAACAACCATATCCCCCAGGGTGGAAATGCTTCTCCCAGGATTAACGTCCTGGCTAGGAAAAATGCGGTCCAGAGTACGCATATCCATCCGACATCCGCAAGTGCTTTCAGCGACGGAAATTTCAGGTATGCCCTCCAGGAATGGGCAATGGATAAATGCAACGCTCCCAAAAAGAAGCAGAACGTTTGCATAAAGTTGGCATCGTTTAACTGCGGAACGAGGGGCTTATATCCTAAGTTAAGCAACCATCCCTGACCAAAAAAGGTACCGGTCAGAACACCCCAAAGTATTGCGCAGGAACCTAAGAGATAAAAAAGCGAAACGATCGTTTTCATCTCTGTGTTCAGCTTCATCATTTTCTGTACCACGAGAGCGATCAGTATATAGACCAGCCCATAACCGGCATCACCTATCAGAATGCCAAAAAAGATGCTGAAAAAAATCAGAAACAGCGGACTTACGTCAAGTTCACGATATCCGGGCGTAAGCCCCAGGAGCTCAAGCACAGGTTTGATCCTACCGACCCATTTGGGATTGCGCAAGAGCGTCGGCACATTATCATCAGCCGACGGCTCAGTGATCACGATTCCCCATTTTCTGCTCCTGGCTTTTGCAATCAGATGCCCTTCCATGTCAAAAGGGATGTATCCCGTTACATAACTGATTGCCCCTTCCTTCCCCATGCCGCTTAATACCTGCTGGAATTCGATCTCTTTTTCCAGTTTTTTCTTTATTCTTAAAAGGGCTTCATAAAAACAAGCGGATTTTATAATCTCGCCTTGAATCATCTCCATATCCGTATTATTCCCGGCGAGCCGCTTTTTAAGCAAAGACAAGCTTTGCTTTGGCGGAAGAATTTCTAAAAAAGCGCATTCGAACTGCCTGCGGGATATCGCCACGCAATGGGCGATGTCGCCTGCGGTAAATATCGTTTTCACTACCACGTCATCGGGAAAACTTCTTATTTCTTTTACCGGTACCTGGTAAAGCTTAAGGTAAATGCCGTTTTGGCTCAGGTGCTGAATCTGGTTGAGATCAACATCACCCCAGTGCTCCCACTCATTGATTTGACCGGTTATGTTTCTGGATGAGGACTCCAGTTGTTCCTGGCGCTTGCCGAGTTCGATGATAGGGTTTGCAACCGCTATCCAGTCACCGATGATTATATTCTGCGGTTGAATTTTTTTCTCTAACGCTATCGCCCGGTTCAGGACATCAAACGAGGAATTAATTAAGGCCACTTTTTCCTGGAGCGCGGATACATCTCTGCCCTCAGGCAGATTCTGGTGCTCAACGTGTAAAACTCCTAATGTACGCAAATATTTTACCGTTGCTTCTGCATCTCCGGTTTCGAAAAGGATGGTAGCTTTTTTCATCGGAACAATCACATCGCCACCTCCTCAAAATTTGCTTCTTCGATTTTATTTTTGGCAATTTTGCTGCGACCAACGGCATTGGTCATCTGGTCGCTGATATAGATTTTAATCAGGCGGATTGCCTCTTTTGCCTCGGGGATTTTTACCTTTTCGAACAGATTGACGCGCTGCGTGGTAATACGCATTTCATGCTTTAGAACAGATATTGCTTTTTCAATGACCCTTATCTCTTCTTGTAAAGAGACCATATCCCTTAATGTTTCTAAGCCTGCATCCACCCAGAGAGGTGTTAAGAATAAATCATACTCCGCCGGCTCAAAATCCACGCGTTCAAAAACCGGTACATCAACCCCGGCAATGTTTTTCTTTGCGGTGATGATTTTTTTTAGGATAAGCCATTGCCTGATGTCGGGAGCCTCAACCAAAAGCCCTGACCAGTTTTCCGCTGCTTTCTCCTTTACTGATGAGGACGTCTCTCTCTCCCTGATAGCACTCTGCTGGTGTAAAATTTCAAGTTGCAACAGCTGCTTTTTAAGCTGCAGAGTGGGCAGATACCTCTCGTACTGCCGCAGGGCATCTCTTTGTCTTTTAAGTTCACCTTGAGTAAATTTTATTTTCATACTTCTCTGGCCAATACTTATCTGTCATGGATTTCTTAATCCCGGTTTCCTCGGGAGAGAAACAATCGTGCAAAATCTCCCAGCCCAGATCCAGTGCTTTCTCCAGGGGGATATTTACCTTTAACGACATCATTTTATCTTCAAAGAGTTTTCCGTATGTAAGAAGTTTCATATCCCAGGCACTCATCTGAAATCCCATGGCCTGCTTTTCCAGCGTTTCGCGGTAATCGGCAAAAAGCTGAATCATCGTATCCATAATCGTCCGGTGGTCATCACGGGTTTTGCTGTTGACCTGCTGCTTCAAACGGCTTAAGGAACCGAATGGTTCGATCACGCCGTTCTTAAGATAAAATTGCCCCTCGGTGATATAACCGGTATTGTCCGGAATCGGATGAGTTACGTCATCTCCAGGCATCGTGGTTACTGCGAGAATAGTAATTGAGCCTGCGGTGTCAAAATCAACTGCCTTTTCATAGCGGGCTGCCAGCTGGCTGTAAAGGTCGCCCGGATATCCCCGGTTAGAAGGAACCTGTTGCATGGTGATGGCAATCTCTTTTAACGCATCGCAGAAATTGCTCATATCCGTCAATAGTACCAGAACCCGTTTTCCCTCCAGAGCGAAATTCTCTGCCACCGCCAGACTGATATCCGGAACAAGCAAACACTCCACAACCGGATCGGCTGCGGTATGCATAAACACAATCGAATGGGAAAGTGCGCCGTGTTCTTCTAAGGTGTCTCTGAAGAAAAGGTAATCATCATATTTTAAACCCATGCCACCTAAAATAATGATATCGATTTCCGCCTGGGTTGCGATTCTGGCCAACAGTTCGTTATAAGGCTCGCCGGCAATGGAAAAAATAGGGAGCTTCTGGGATTCAACTAAAGAATTAAATATATCGATCATGGGTATGCCCGTCCGAATCATCTTGTTCGGAATAATTCTTTTTACCGGATTCACGGGTGGCCCGCCGATATCGACGAGATTTTCGGAAAGTTCTGGCCCGTTATCCAGGGGCATACCGCTTCCGTTAAAAATGCGACCTAAAAGCATAGTGCCGGTGGTGATACGCATCGGGTGTCCTAAAAACCTTACCTTGTCGCCCGTAGAAATGCCGCGGCTTCCGGTAAAAACCTGTAAAAATACTTTTTTCCCGTCAAGGCGGATAACCTGGGCCAGGGAAGTTCCACGTTTGGTGATTACCTGGGCGAGCTCCGTATTGCCTACGTTTTCCGCCTCGACAGTAATGACGTCCCCGACAATCTGATTTATGTTGGTATATAATTTCTGCATACTAACCTTTCTTTGACCGCTCGAGTAAAAACACCCTGATCTCTTTTTCGGTTTTTTCAAACTCTTCGCTCCGCCATGGAGCGGAGTTCCAGCCCTTAAAAAGCTGTCTCAGTTGCTGAAAATAGTGTAAAGCCATATCTTTATCGGAAAAGTTGAATTCCGATTCCAAAATGCGGTAAATAAAATCAAAGACGTAAATCTGCCGTTCTTTGGGGGTAGCTTCGTCAACTGCGTCAAAGGCATTCTGCTGCAGATAGACAAAATCAAAAAATTCTGCTTTAAGGTAGTCCACGTAATCGGAAAGCGAAGTCCCTTCTTCTCCGACAACTTTCATCATTTGCGCCACATCGAAACCCTTGCGCAGAATCCCGTGACCCCGCTCTTTTTGTTTCTCGTCAATAAAACTTTGATACTTGCTCCAGCTGATTAACGGGTCTATTGCCGGGTATCTGCGGGCATCGGAACGGCTTCGGGAAAGCCCGTGGAATGCACCAACTACTTTTAACGTTGCCTGGGTTACCGGCTCTTCAAAGTTTCCTCCTGCAGGGCTTACTGCTCCGCCGATGGTAACCGAACCGATTGAGCCGTCATATAACCGCACCACACCTGCCCTTTCGTAGAAAGAGGCGATACGCGACTCTAAATATGCGGGGAACGCCTCTTCTCCGGGAATCTCTTCGAGCCTGCCGGACATCTCACGCATGGCCTGGGCCCAACGGGAGGTGGAATCCGCAAGCAAAAGCACGTGAAGACCCATCTGACGGTAATATTCGGCTATCGTTACTGCCGTATAGACGCTCGATTCTCTCGCTGCTACAGGCATGGAGCTGGTATTACAGATAATGACGGTGCGGTCGCTCAAAGGCCGGTTGGTTCTGGGGTCAAGTATTGTAGGGAATATTTTTAATGTTTCGACAACTTCTCCGGCACGCTCGCCGCAGGCAGCAATCACGACAACATCCACTTCGGCATGCCGGCTGGTCAATTGCTGTAAAACTGTTTTCCCTGCTCCAAAAGGACCGGGAATACAATACGTCCCCCCCCGGGCCACAGGAAAGAGCGAATCAATAAGGCGCATCTTGGTAACCAGCGGTTCGCCGGGTTTAAATCTCTCGGCATATGCCTGAATAGGGATTTTCACGGGCCAATTCTGGCTTAAATACACAGGATAGATCTTTTTGTTTGAGTCTTTTATCTGAGCAACCGCCTCGCGTATCGTGAACTTGCCGGCATTTTCAATCGACACAACTTCAAAATTTCCCCGCAAAGAGAAGGGGACCATACAGTAGTGTTTAAATATTTTTTCCACCACAAATCCGATTTTATCTCCGGCACGTACTCTATCACCGGGTTTTACCAGAGGAGTGAAATCCCAGACCTGGGTCTCAGAAAGCGCCGTGATATAAACACCGCGTTTTAAGAAAAAGCCGCATTGTCTGGCAATCTCTGGCAAGGGATTTTGCAGGCCGTCGAATATCTGACCTAGCATCCCCGGCCCCAGCTCAACCGAAAGAAGCTCTCCGGTAAACTCAACCTCTTCGCCGATTTTTAAACCGCCGGTTGCCTCATAGACCTGCATCTCCGCAAGGTTGCCGCGCACACGGATGATTTCTGACTTAAGACGTTCGCTTGAGTGCAGGATATAGGCAACCTCATTCTGCATCACCGGAGAATCGAAACTGACAGTTACCATGTTACCGCTTATTTTGGTAATACGGCCTTTTCTGGGTGCTGTCATTTATACCCCGTTAATGCTGTAAAGCTTGTTTAAGCAGGATCGTTCCATCTGCACTGCGTATGTTCTCCCAACGCTGGAGTATCAATAATTTATAGGCATAGGTTATCAGAAAATCCAGATCAAAATAATGGCCCGTTGCCAACTCTTCCAATGCCTTCCAGCGCGTTTCATCCAGTATCTTCTCCGCATCAAGAACAGAAGTATTTATGTTCACTGCCATAATTGCAGGGGCGAGGGAAGAACCGCTGTAGCCGTCGGTTCGCAGATATGTCGCAGGCTCAATATGTTTTTTTGTGGCACGTATCTTGACCAACTCATTTCTTAAGGCAACATCGAATTCGATCCATTTCTGAATAATCTGGTGTTTTTTGCCTTTTTTAAAATATTGTTCGGGTTGCGGCAACGTACGTACTAGTTGAAAGTCTTTTTCCGGAATAAGCGGGCTACATACTTCAAGAAACCGCTCAAAAGAAAATGGCGGCTTCATTCCGAAATGCAGCATAGGCAGGCTTGCGATCAAATAGGGATAAAAATCTGCCATTTTATTTCATTCCTTAATTGCTTCCTGAAGGATCTGGTTTAATTTCGGCTTAAGATAGGTGCCGATATATTCTGCCAGGGCCTTGTCGGTAAAATCATAACAGGATTTTCCGCTGTCAAAACTTATGGTAAAACCTCCTGAAATTTCTTCCGCAGGCCTCAAAATGATCTTTTTCTTCGTTTCTTCCCTGAGTTTGTGCAAAAAATTTTTTTCCAGGGTTTCCAGGTCCTCCTTATTAAGGAAAACCGTAATGTCACTACTTTCCCCCACGCTATAGTTCCTGACCACTTCTAATAAGAGTTTGAATAGTGCCTCGGGGATCAAGGCCTGCTGGATGTCTGAAACCACAATGCACCCAAGCATGGCATTAATTTCTTTTCTTAAGGATAGAAGCAGATCCCTTCCCGCCTGAGCAAGCAGGGTTTTTCCTTTTTCGTCTTCACGGCGAATCCTGTCTTTCGCGGCAGCAATCATTTCCTCTGCCTCAAGCTTTGCCTGAGCAAGGGTGTCATCGGCTCTTTGCTTTGCCGCAGCCTCTATATTTTGAGCCTTTTCCTCCGCGGCCTTGATTCCTTCCTGATTTATTTTTTCGATCAAGTCTCTAATCTCTTCTGCCATATAAAAACCTCTTAATTTTTATGGTATATCAGGATGGCATAAAACATTTTTACCAGTTCAATATCGTTTTTGCCCATTTCCATCGCAAGATCCGATTATTTTGTGTTGGTGCAATACTATTAAAAATCATTGAGTCACGCCAAATTTCCAATGCGGAGAATCGGGGTTCGCATGGCATTGCAGTGTTGATGTCCTGCATCAGTATAACGGAATATTCCGATCTGCATAATATGGATAATTTAAATTATGACAAGAAAGAGAGTAGAACAACACGGGGTGACGTAGACGTTTAGAAAGGTATTAGTTCCCACAGATTTTTCTGAATACGCAAAAAAAACCATTTTATGCCTCACGAGGATCCCCGGGATACAGGAAGTCGTCCTCCAGCATGTTGTCGATGCCACTCTTCACACCAAGCACGGGTGGACACACCAGGCACATATTGAGAATGCGAAAATCCAGCTGGAGGAGGAAAAAAAATTCCTTGAACATCTGGGATTTGTCGTGAAGGTGACCGTTGATGTCATCACCAGTGGCGATATCTCGACTGCAATTCTCACGAAGGCCGGGTGCGAGAACGTTTCATCCATCATCATTGGTTCCCGCGGGAGAGGACTTGTCAAAGGCCTCCTGCTTGGGAGCGTTTCGGCTGATATATTACGCCATGGAAAGACGCACCTTTTGATTTTCCGGCACAGCCTTGCCAGGGAGCTTGACGGAGCAGTATTCAGCAGGTTCTGTCCCGGGATATTTACCCGGGTACTATTCCCCACAGATTTTTCCGAACCTGCACAAAAGGCGCTGTCATCAATAAAGGATATTGAAGGGTTAGGCGAGGTACATATACTTCATGTCGTGACGAAGGGGGAAACTCATAAAGATATCGAGTCAAATGTTCAGGAAGCAACAAAGAAACTTGAGGAAATAAAAACCGATCTTACTGGTGCCGGGCTCCCAGTAAAGATTCATATCCGTCTGGGTCGACCACCTGACGAAATTATCAGCCTTGCAGATGCAGAGGATATCTCACTGATTCTTATGAACTCGCACGGGAAAGGTTTACTGACGGAGCTTCTTGTCGGGAGTACCACGCTTGGTGTCTCCATCCACACTAACCGACCCCTGATGGTCATCCGGACTCCGGGCAAACCGCGGAATTAAGAGCGCGCACGATCTTTTTATCAGGGAGAACAATTCCGTACACTATCACCTTCCTTTACCGGGTTTCCATACGAGTGACTACCTGTCCCGAACACCTCTCCTGATTGCGGCGATACGCACTACGGCCAGTAAATTCCGGCTTTGCCAGCGTAAGGCACAAAATGCAAAGGAATTGGGATGTAATTTTGCATTTTGCCCAAGAAAAACTATTTAATCAGAATCAAAAGATTAAATTGAGGATGGATGTATGCCTGATGTAACAAATGACGAGCGGGGGAGAAGAATTTTTCAGCTGCACAAGGAGAGAGCTGTCGAGACGGCAATAGAGAAGATCCGCCACAACCCGGGATCCGGTTTATCTGCATTTTCACCGCAGGACATAAAAACGCTGAACTACATCCTTGGCGAGACGTGGGTCTCCGTAGGGAGACAAATCTGGGAACAGAGTTCCTTTACCCGCCTGACGAGAAAAGATCTGGAGGAGATCATCAGTATCGGAAACGATGTAAACAGCAAGAAATTGCGGGAGGAGACGGGGGTCAATAAGATCTGCGGGATCCTCAAGGGATCCATCTGATGAGGGGGGGGAAAATAGTATCCTCTGATCTGTACAGCAATATTTTTTTGCTCCTTTTTTACTATTCTTTAAAAAAAATTTTAAAGGGATGCAATTCTTGTTTTTAAGGAGTGAAATGACACTCCCAAAAAACCGTAGCTGTGCCTTCAAAGCCGTCATGCACCCGGCACCTGATGCCTTCCTGTTCTCCAGACTTCACTCCCTGTGGGTGGATATGATTCGCCCGTATCACGGAACAAAAATGTCTGCCGTTTATGCCAAACCAAGATACTGGGGAATAAAGAGAATACCAAAGAAGCACACCATCAGAACAAGACCGAGAGGGATTCCTCTTCTTGCCCATTCCTTGCTCGTAATCTCCAGTTTTCCTGCAGCAATGATATTGGGAATGTTTCCGGGGATGAGCATCCCTCCGGCGATAATAAGTCCCATAATGGCACTTTTTATCTGCTGGACAGAAAGGGCGGGCCCGATCTCAGCGGCGGCAAGTGTGGCGTTGTCAAGCACAGCAGAGACCATATTTACCCAGTAAAGCCCCTCTGCCGGGATTTGTATCACATAATCGAGGACGACCGGTTTAAAACCCTCGCCAAGAAAGACCAGTGCCATAATAAACAGGTACACTTTTCCGGAACGAACAACAACCTGCCTGATTGTCTCCCGCTGGAGGTGGCATTCGGATATTCCCGTTCCGGTGCTGCCTCGTTTGTACAGGATGACCCCGATAATTCCCATAAGGATGACTGCAGGTATGATATAGATGCCCAGGATACGGATGAGAAAATCGAAGCCGGCATAATGGGGGGCACCGGAAAGCTTGGCAATAACAATCGTGGAGAGGGGTTCTCCGAGTGGTGTTAAAGCGGCACCAAGCCCGATTGCAAAGCAAGCGACAACAGTAATGTCAATCTTGGAACCCCGGTCAAGCGGCAGCGCACAGATAATTTCGACAAGCAAAATCGCTGCGAGTATTGCAGAGATTACACTCGAGATGAGTCCCAGAGTGATAATCAGTCCGAAAACGATCGTGGATACCGAGAATTTTTTCACCAGGCTATATATTGCCAGCTCGATTTGCCGGTACCAGACATAAATGATAATCCCGATAAGGAGCACGATCTGCACGATTCCTATCGGTATCCCATAGATATTGGTAATATTCAGCGGGGTGGTCAGGGCTTCTGTCAGGATCTTCCAGCTCCAACCCGTCTGTTCTCCAGGTAAAGGGATAAAACCGGAGAAAGTCAGTGCAAGTACTCCTGAGATGAACAGGAAAATCTCGAGGTTGCGCTCAATTGCCCGGACTTTGAATGGCAGGACTAAAACCGCAATGAAAATAACGATGAGGCCGATCTTAGCCTGCATTATATCCAGCATCCCTAATTTGTAGGGGGGGGTAACTTGTAAACTTATTGAATTTTTTTTGGTATTTCACCCAGGGCAAAGTACACACCAATCGAACAACAGGAACATTATCCCAACATCCCGGCTCATTATCATCTTCATCCCGGGGTTCCCCGTTCTTTTGGTATCGACAGTCCTGTCCAAAGGGAGGGATGCCATAAAGGTTATCACGTGAGAGGGTAATGAGAAAACTGATCACGCATTCGTGTGCGGGAGAAGGGGGTTTTAAAAAATGCCTGATGTATCGCAAAAAGAAGTGGGAAGACGGCTGTACCATGTACACCGTGAAAAGAGAGTGGAAGAGGCAATAAAAAAAATAAAACATGGCGTTGGCACAGACTGGAGCTCATTTACCCGGGAAGATATTGATCTCCTCGGGCACCTGTTGCAATGCACCTGGAATGTAATTGATCAGAAGATCTGGGATGATGTGCCCTTTGGCAGTATGACAAAAAATGAGGTCCAGAAAATCCTTTCATACGGGCAGGGGGTTGGCCCGGGAAAGAACCCGGAGCCGGCTGCAGTCGCGGAGATAAAAAAAATTCTGCTCTCTCTCAAGTGATAACTAATCCATTTTTTTTATTCGGATCTTGCCTTACCTAAACGATATTGTACGAAAAGTGTCTGGAACAAGATACCGGCGATTACGATGTCGCTACTGCCACGCACTCTTCAATCGAGCCAATCCGGGCAACCGCCCCGCACATATCCGGCACATAGGCAAGCGCTTTACCACTATTCACCATGATCGCTGAGTATCGCTCCATCACCGGTGAGACCACCATGCAGGTATCGGCAAAGACCCGGGCTCCGCTTTTCTCAATAGCATCGACGGTCTTTTGGTTGTTATCGATGACTCCCTGTGCGGCAAAGACATAGAAGGGTTTTGTGACAATTTTTCCTTTCAGGAGCCGCGCGATATCAACAAGTTCAGCGGGCGAGCAGTGTGGACAGCCCACAGCAACTGCATCAACCGGGATTTCGGTAAAGAGCACGTCGATCTCTGCGGGTTCTGTCCTGATAACCTCAAGAGATGAAAGATTGAACCGGTTCTTCTTTGCCTCCGGGGTTACATCTTCAACATGATAGAGCGCTACCGCCCCGGTTGCCGCCATTGCTGCACCGAGGGCTTTCAGCTGGTCGGGATTGGGAGTGATGCCCCGGAACCAGGGTATTTTATTGCCCACCAGTTTCCCGGCAAGATAGCCAAGCGCGCCGTAGCGGGCAATGCTCCAGTTCTTTTCATCGGGTTGTACTTCAATGATCACCTGGGGGTTACGGTTTTTTTCAAGGTGCAGCCCATAACAGGGGGTTTTTCCAATCAGGGCGGCAGCAAGTGCACCGGGGCCCCCCTCGCGGTTTGTCCGTGCCCCGATGACCGAGTTGGCGTAACTGACAGCGGACGATTCCGACCATGCAAGATGATCGCCAAAAGAAGTTTCACGCAGGTAATAGGGAGTGCAGGTGCAATCAAGGTTCACACCGAGCCGCTCATATGCCGCGATCACCGCCTGCTGTCGTTCTGCAAACGCTGGTTCGACATCCATCTCCTGCCAGCGTTCGCGCGGCATGCCAATCGGGTTTAACACCGCCGGAACCACGACACGGGCATCAAGACCCGACAGCCATGCAAGCCCGTATTCCCCGATCGTCTTGTACGAGGCCCCGCTTACCTGTGCACTCCGGATCCTGACAAGCCGTTCAGCACCAAAAACCTTGCCAAGAGCGACGAGAAGTTCCAGCATTTTCTGCCGGGTCTCACCCTGCTCACCGGCAAGGATCTTCTCATCGTCGGGATCAAGATGCATCGGGGTCACCATGTCGCACGTGAAAAGTCGTCCTCACACCCAAGCACCATCGTTGCATCGACTCCGACTTTGACATTGGTTCCATCCTCGAGCTGGCAGGGATCGAGCGACGAACCCCGCACACCGGTGATCACCATGATATCCCGGTCACCGCTCACCCGGGTCGCAATCGCATACTCCACGTCATGTGGATCACAGGGATCGATATCCTCGTCTACAATAACAACGTGTTTGAGTGAGGTGTGAGCGGCAAATGCTGCCATAATCGCGTTCTTTGCATCACCCTGTGTACTCTTTTTAATCTGGATTACCGCGTGGAGGTAACCGCACCCTCCTTTGGTCAGCACGACATTCCGCACCTCGGTGACCCCTGCCACGGCGCGGTAGATCTTCGGTTCATACGGGCAGCCCATCAGCACTTTATGTTCATCGCCGCCGGGCAGGATCCCGTGGTAGATGAAATCCGGTTTTGTATACATACCGGTAAACTCGATCACCGGCTGGCGCCGTACCGGGTCATAAGTTCCGGTAATATCCACAAACGGGCCCTCATCGGTGACGTCTGCACCGATATATCCTTCTAAGACGATCTCCGCGTCGGGTACCAGCACTCCATTGCTGCATCTCCTCACCCGGATCTCGCCGCCAAGGAGTTCTGCAGCATACCCGAGCTCCATACCGTAGGGCACCCGGGTGCAACTGGCAAAGGTCACTGCCGGGTGAGTCCCGATGGTGACGGCAATGGGCAGTTTTTCGCCTTTGGCGAGCGCTTTTCCCAGCATCACATGCGTATGCCGCCCCTCAACGAGTCGGGCGGCAACCCGATGGTTGTCCAGCACCTGCATCCGGTGGATCGAGGCATTCTCCACGTCTTCAAACAGCGAGAATACAATCCCCGAGGTCAGGTATTTGCCTGCATCCTTCGGGAAGTGGTGCATGATCGGGAGTTTGGCGAGGTCTGGTTTTTTGGTCGGGAGCGTGCCGTCCGTTACTACCTTCCCGTCAAATTTTGCATCGGCGAGAGTCTTTACAATCTTCTTTTCGTCAATGCCCAGTGCAAGGGAGAGCGAAGTCCGGCTGGCCGTGAGGTTCATAACCGCCCGGGCACCGTTGATCTTATGGAAGAAGAGGAGCTTGTCGGTCGCGGCTGCCATCTTCGGGGCCTGCATATCAACCGATACCGGTTCCTCGACATCGACCACAAGTCCGCGTTCCCGCATCTTTTCTATAAATTCACGCATCGTAACCGCTCCAGCGCTTTACAAGGGTATGTTCCACCTCGAGGTGGTCAAGCACGCGGGCGACGACCATGTCTACCAGGTCGTCTATCGTTTTTGGATTGTGGTAAAACCCGGGGCTGGCCGGCATAATCGTAGCCCCGGCATCCTCTGCGGCGAGCATGTTCTTCAAGTGGATCTTTGAAAGCGGAGTCTCCCGGGGGACAAGGATGCATTTCCGGTGCTCCTTTAAGCAGACGTCTGCAGTCCGGGTGATCAGGTTGTCTGCATACCCGGTCGCAATTGCCGCAAGTGTCTTTGCGCTGCAGGGAATAACTACCATCCCGTCAAACCGGTGGGATCCGCTCGCGATAGAGGCTGTCATCTGGTCGACAGGATGATAGGTCGCTTTGAACCCTTCAAAAGAAACACCTTCATGGGCTGCAATCTGCTGCGCAACACCCGAAACAATGATATGCACTTTCGCATCCCTGCAGAGCACTTCAAGCAGGCGCCGGGCATAGCAGGCGCCGCTTGCACCAGTCACGCCGATTACAAACTCTTTTACCATCTCAACCTCGCGCTCTCCTGTGATACCAATGTCGGAGCCCGGATAAAAAGAGTTTATGCAGGAATAACCGGGAAAAGTAAAAAATTCATTTTGTTTTTGGTGGCGCAAAGAAGCGGTACCGCACGTGCGCTTCCTCAACGCGGCGTGCATGCGTTGGGTTGAGATCCCGGCGCGCTTCGATTACAAGAGTGTTGAGAATATTATGCAACCGGAGTGTGTCGTAATCCCTGTCCTTGTGTTCGTTTAAAAAGTCTAACAGATCGCTTGTGCTCTTGAGCACACCGGAACTTCCAAGGAGGTTTAAGCGGTTGAGCGTCATGGCGAGGTTCTTTTTTGCGATATCCATCTTGTAAGGATCGCCACTGGCAAGGTTCAGCTCGGTAATCGCATTCAGCAGATCATTATAGACCTTGAGTTTGTGGGTGCTTTCGTGCATCCTGCGCTCGGCACTGCGAAATTTCAACAATGTGACGGCCATGACAACAACAATTGCCACCACACCGCATGTTACTACAATCCAGTCTTCTATCATCACATTCACCTCAGAATTTATGGGTTCCTCTTTGCTACGATGACATCCACCTTGACGAGATTGCCTTTCATCTCGATTTTGTAGGGTCCGGTGGTGTACATCGGGTATAGCTGGTGGTTTTCGATACCTTTGTCCCGTCCAAATCCATAGATATCGAATTGTTGGGTATCCATGTTCGTGATATTCATCTCAAACCAGCAATATTGCAGGTCGTCATTGAGGGGGAGCACATCAAACCCGACACCCCACGAGGGGTTGTCCACCCGTACCTGTTCCACAACTACATCCTTCTCACTCTGGAAGGAGTACGATTTCTGCAGGTAATGATCACCCAGGGAAAACGATAGTTGGGGTACCGGAACCGTTGCGGTTGGCGTTGCCAGAGGAGTCGGTACTGGCGTGGCGGCAGGTGCCGGGTTCTGGGTGCACCCGGTAATCATTACTCCTGCCATGATCAGCGCAAGAATGATGGCCATGAGGTTTTTCATTATGGTGAGTGTTTGGGGAAGGGAATATATTATAGTTTATTTATGTACCGCAGGAATCCGGCACGGTATACCCATCAGTCTCTGATGAATGCTTCAAAAAATTCCAGCACTATCCGGATAATTAATAAAAATGTGCACGAGTGCAGTAACCCCGTGTGTACCCGGATCCGGATCAGAACAGCGTATCCTGCCGGGTCGGTTTTTTAATGTGCAGGACCTCGCAACCCACTTCGGCAACCAAATCCCTGTGTTGAGGAAGGGTATACACACCGAGGCGCCACTGTTCGCGCCGCGTTGCATTGAGAGTTTGGATGCGCGGGGAGATCTCTTTAAAACCAACAACCGTATGCCGGTTTTTCACCCGTACTCCAAGCGACATCTCGCTCGGAATCGCGGGTATATCCACCAGAACCTCGTGTGACTGGAGACCGGCTTCCGACGCGATCTTTTCTGCGAATTCCCGGCATTTTTCAATCGGTGCTCCCTGCTCAAACAGCGGTGTACTCACCTGATCGCTACCCGCGTAGATTGCCCGTTTATAGAGCCGGCGCTCATACAACCGGAGGGAAAGATCCCGGGCAACAGGTTTTTCTGAGGTACGCAACGCATGCATACAGGATGCATCATCCATCCTTAGGAGGTGTTGACACGCCTCTTTTTTTGCACCGTCAAGATGTTCCAGTACGGCGAGCTGGAACATGCTCTCTCCAATCCTGCTCACATGATGGAAGTATACCGTTGGCCGCATCAGCGTGCGGGCGATCAGGAGTGATTCTGCCGCGTTCACCCCATTCTCATCGAGCACGGTACCCGTATCGGTCCGGATCAGGTGCCGGATGAGGCGCTGTGCATCGACTGAACCATAGGGTGCACCGGTGTAATAGGCATCCCGGAGAAGGTAATCCATCCTGTCCACATCAAGGTCCCCATGAATTATTCCTGACAGGGGATGTTTCCCTCTCACAACAGCGCAGAGTTCGTCCGGATCAATTGCCGATGCGCGGAGCAGATCACCTGCCTTTTCCTCTACAACCTCATCGATCTCATCATGGGTACAATGCAGGAATTCCTCCATGAGCGGTTCACTGGCGTGGGAGAATGGTCCGTGTCCGATATCATGGAGGAGGGCTGCAGCGACTACAAGCGTGCGCTCATCATCAGAAAGCCCGAACCGGCGTGAGGCCACATCCGCAAGAAACATGGTACCAAGCGAGTGTTCAAACCGCGTATGGTTGGCGCCGGGATATACAAGATACGAAAAACCGAGCTGTTTAATGTAGCGGAGGCGCTGGAGCGCCGGGGAATCGAGCAGGGCAAGCGCAAAATCCTCCACTTCGACATAGCCATGGACCGGGTCTTTTATGATCTTCACGGATTCACTAAAAGAATCTTCATATACATTGCATAAAAGTATTGAGTAATGATCACGTTCCTTTCAGGTGGGACAGGAACCCCGAAGCTCCTGCGGGGTATGCAGAAAGTGATGGACCATCATGAAATCTCTGTCATTGTTAACACTGCCGAGGACATCTGGATATCGGGAAATCACCTCTCACCGGATCTTGACACGGTTATGTACTTGTTTGCCGGGATCCTCAATACCGACACATGGTGGGGAATCAGGAGCGATTCGTTCACCACCCATGACGAGATTGCCCGGCTTGGCATCGATGAGTTCATCACAATCGGCGATCAGGATCGTGCAGTACATATCGCCCGTGGCGAGATGATGCGGGCCGGGATGCGCCTGACCAACGTCACAAAAATTCTCTGCGACCGGTATGGCGTTCGTGAAAACGTTCTCCCGATGACAGACACCGAAGTGACAACCCAGGTAAAAACAGATCTTGGCCTGATCCACTTCCAGGAGTACTGGGTCCGGTCAAAAGGAAAGATCGGGATAGAGCAGGTGGTGAGAAGTTTTAATGAACCTCCTTTAGCAACCGAGGAGGTTCTTGCGGTGATCGAAGCAAGTGATACCGTTGTGATCGGGCCGTCCAATCCGATCACCAGTATTTCCCCGATTCTTGCATGTGAGGGAATAAAATCTGCCATCAGGGACAAATTAGTGATCGCAGTAAGTCCGTTCATCGGCAATGCCCCGGTCAGCGGTCCTGCTGCTGCTCTTATGCAGGCCGCAGGATTTGAACCCGGCTCGGTTGGGACGTTACACTGCTATGAAGGGATTCCCGATATCTTCATACAGGACATCCGGGATCCGGTGGACATCAGTGGATCGGTCAGATTTGATACACTCATGACAAGTGAAGAAAAAAGTATCGCGCTTGCGCAGGAGATCCTCCACCTTGCCGGGACACGTTGATCCTCTGCATCCCCGCGGTTTTTCAGAAACCTATATAATGCCGCACAATAACGGTTATCGTGAGTGATATGGAAAAAAACGTGATCCTGAAAACGGTTATTTTTATCTTACTATTTTGTGTGTTCATATCCGGATGTATATCAGGTCAGGATTCCGGGAAAGGTATTATTCAACTTACCTCATCACCTTCCGGCGCTGAAGTATACCTGGACAACCAGTTTCAGGGAAGTACACCAGGCACCATTACCAATGTGGAACAGGGAAACCACACGCTTGAATTCCGGTACCCGGGATACCAGAGCTGGTCAGCAGGCATTTCGGTACCATCAGGTACATCCCATTTTTTTGCTGCATTGGCACCTTTTTCAAATACTCAGCTTCCCCAGGACATATCTCCGGCAACAACAACAACTCCCAAAATTACGATTCGGGCAAGTAGAGATACAATGATTGTAGGAAACTCGATAGTATTTTCAGGTACGTGCGTTGGCTGTGACAAAGTTTTATTGACACTATTTGGACCGGGAACATATACCAACGGGGTATCTCTGGTTCAACAAAACGTCAATGAAGTCGGTTCATGGAGTTATACCTGGAATCCGGGATTTTCTATCCAGTCAGGTTCATACATACTCGTAGCGGAGGATGCCCGGAAAACTACATCCGGCCGGGTTGAATTCTCCGTGGTGGGAGGGGGTATAGTTTCAATTACATCGAATAGTTTTTCAGTTGCCAAAGGAGATTCCCTGAGATTTTCTGGTCGATGCACAACGGGCGCTCAAAATGTTTTACTGGTATTATCTGGACCTGAACGATATTCCAGCGGTGTTGAAGTGGGTACGCTGTCTGTTATGGCTGATAAAACCTGGAGTTTTAAGTATACCCTTGATACTACCATGCCCACAGGAGTCTATACAATGAATGTTTATGATATACCAAGAACAGCCTCCAGCACCACACAATTCACGGTCGGTTACGCATCAGACTCATAACATACTTACCAGGGATATCTCACTACTTCCCTGCTGTTTTTTACAAAAAAACGATCGATGCGCTCTGCCTTTGTCCTTGCAGTGTTTTCATCATTTTCATATCCACTGAAATTTCCGTATTAAATGCACAGATCTGTAAAAAATCCGATTTAATCATCCAAATGTTGATTAAAACCCGGCACAGGTACCCGATACCTATTTGAAGGATTTTATACAAATATTCGTTCGGAGAACGTACATGGGCATTACAAAGAAATTCCTCAATATGTTTAAGTCAGGAAAAGGCGAGGAAGGGGGGGAAAAGGAGACGGAGGAAGCACAGTTCCGTGCGCAAAAGGTGCGCTACGAAAGCTTCCTCACGGCACTCAGTGAAGGCGATCTTGATACCCGGTGGAATGCAGTGCGATCGGTCGGCGACCTTGGCGAGCCATTCATCGAACCGCTCATCCGTGGACTCAGGGATGAGTACTGGATCATCAGGCGCGGATCCGCAGATACTCTTGGGAAGATTGGCGCTCCTGCTGTTGGACCGTTGATTGAGGCACTGCACGAACCAGGTGATGATGTACGGCAGGAAATCATCCGTGCGCTTCAATTGATCGGTGAACCATCGGTGGGTGCTTTAATTCAGGGGCTGAAACACAGCCACCCGTTTATCCGGAGAGGTTCTGTTCAGGCACTCGGGATCCTGGGTGAGACACGGGCTGTCCCCCAGCTCATTGAATCTCTCAAAGACCCCGATGCAATGGTCCGATACGAGAGCGCAGTTGCCCTCGGCCGCATCGGGAATCCACGGGCAATCGGGCCACTTATCGAAACACTCAATGATGTAAAAGAGCCCGTCCGTATGGCCGCAATGGCAACACTCTGTTCCATCGGGGAGCCATCCATAGAGCCGCTTATCCATTCACTCATCGATCCAAATGAGGATATCTGCCACAGGGCAACACTCGCTCTCGTCACTATTGGCGAGCCCGCTATGGATCCTTTGATCAAAGCGCTCGGTGATCAGAACCCGGGTATCCGCAAGGGTTCTGTAGAAGTGCTCGGGCAAATAGGGAACACACGGGCAATCCCTCCTATCATGGAGGCACTCCACGATCCCGAACGGTCAGTCCGTATTGAAGTCGTAAAAGCACTCGCGGCTCTTGGAGTTCCTGCCATTGCACCACTCATGCAGGTTTTCCGCACGGGAGATGCCATGGCGAGGACCAGCTCTATGGAAGCCCTCTGGATGCTCGGGCAGCCTGCGACCACGCCCCTGATCATGGTATTAAAGGATGATCAGAGTGATGTACGGAAGCGTGCAGCGCTCCTGCTCGGAGAGATCGGCGACCAGAAAGCTGTTGATCACCTGGCCGGTCTTCTCACTGATGAAAATGTTGCCGTAAGACGGGAAGCATTCGAAGCGCTTGAAATGATCAAGAAACGAACTGCCCAATAATGCCCATCTATTCTTTTTTCCTCACCTTACTATTCAGTGAATTATTTTTTAGGATAGCAGGTTTTACTGCGATTGTTTGATAGTGAGGCGCCCTGAATCATTTTTTAGACGTAACCCTCATAACCTCCCGGATACCTTTTTCATTTATGGTCTCGCTTGCAGATATCAAGGCAGCTGAAATAAGGATTTCTCCGCACATCATCCACACTCCCCTCGTGCACTCTCCGACAATTTCTGAGATGGCCGGGGCGAATGTCTACCTTAAGCTCGAAACACTTCAGAAAGCGGGATCGTTCAAGGTGCGAGGGGCAACCAACAAGATTCTTTCTCATATCAATGCAATCAGGGAACAGGGTGTTATCGCAGCCTCAGCCGGAAATCACGCACAGGGTGTTGCAGTAGCAGCACATTCTGCAGGCATTCCCGCTACTATCGTCATGCCGGAATGGTCTTCCCTCTCAAAGCAGGAAGCGACCAGAGGTTATGGGGCACAGGTGATAATTCATGGCCAGACTTTAGAGGAGAGTATCGGGAGGGCACAGGAGATCGCATGTAGAGGGCAGCTCTTTATCCACCCGTACGATGATGATGAGGTGATTGCCGGGCAGGGAACCATCGCGCTCGAGATCCTCGCTGATCTCCCGGAGACAGATATGATTGTTGTACCGGTCGGTGGGGGTGGTCTCATTGCCGGTATTGCAACCGCAGCAAAAGCAAAAAAGTCAGATATCACCATTATCGGGGCCCAGGCACGGGTGTGTTCGTCCGCCGCAGAGGCCGTACGGCAGGGGATCCCATGCCGGATTATGGCAGGAAAGACCATTGCTGATGGTATTCGCGTGGCAGAGACCGGCAGCCGGACACTACCCGTCCTGCAGCACTATGTCGATCACCTCGTACTTGCATCCGAAGAAGAGATCGCTGATGCAATGCTCCTGTTGCTCGAACGCAAGCACGTGGTTGCAGAAGGAGCTGGTGCAGTCCCGCTCGCCGTGTTCATGAACGGTTCAATCGATGTGATGTCGGGCAGCAATGTCGTGCTTGTGATCAGCGGGGGGAATATTGAAAGTGCCCAGCTCTTCCGGGTCATACGGCAATCGCTTGCCCGCCAGGGCCGGATCATGCACTTTTCGGTAATGCTCGATGATCAGCCCGGCACTCTCGCCCGGCTCCTTGCCGTGATCGCACAGGAACGGGGCAACATCCTCCATATCCACCACACGCAGGGAGAAAATGATCTCCCCGTGATGATGGCGAGAGTGAACATAGAGCTGGAGACACGAGGGCCGGTCCATATCGCAGCAATTAAAAAAGGGCTGGCGGATAACGGGTACGAGATCCGGATGGGGTGAAACCCCACCCGTCTGCATCCTGTGTTAAAAAGAGTTACAGCTCACCCATACCCTTCCAGTAATCGTACTCGTGCTTCCAGAGATCTTTGTTGAACATCACCATGCGCTTGAAGTACTCCCTGCGTTCAGCCAGAATTTTCTGCTGCGCCGGATCCTTCCACTTCGTCCTGATCGCATCAACAAGTTTCCTGCCGAGTTCCTTTGCCTGCTTTTCCGCAGGCACGATCGCTTCGGGATTTCCTAAAAAATTCACCCCAACCTTGCCAACCGTTGTCGCACCAAGGTGCAGCATCGCATCGTTCATATAATCCGCCACCTCGTCTGCCATTGAGCCGCCTGCTGTTGAGACAGCACAACCGTACTTTCCGGTAAAGGACTGGCAGTGGATCGCATCCGCCATCCGGTCGAACATGGTCTTGAGCTGGGCAGTGACCGAGTTGATGTAATTCGGTGAGCCGAGCACGATACCATCGGCATCCAGCATCTTCTCCAGAAGCATCGGGAAATCGTCATCATGGATGCATTCCCCCTTTGCGTAACAGGTACCGCATGCTGTACAGTACTTAATCTCAAGACCGCAGATGTCCACAAACGTTACATCCGCTCCACTCTGCCGTGCTCCCTCAAGGACTCCCATAACAAGAAGGCGGGTCTGGCTTTTTTCCCTTTTCGGACTCCCGTTGATGCCGATAATTTTCATGATGCATTCTCTATGTAAGGATGTTTGCTGGTAGGTAAAAAGGTGTGCGATGGAAAAAAATTCCCGTACCAGCAGCAGAACCAGTATGCTTGCGGGAATACACTTTTTTTCCCATTTGCCGGTATTTGCTTGCTATGGAAAAGCTTGCGCTCGTCACAGCCGGCTCATCCTCGTGATTTTTTCCTTATCGGGAATGCCAAACGAATAGGAACGAAAAGAATGAAAGATTTACCAGTTTTCCACAAATAGTATATTGTATGAGCGGATTTGAACAGGATAATCCCTACCGGATCTCCAAAGTGCGGCTGGAAACGATGGTGGACACGATCTTTGCGTTTGCAATGACCCTCCTCATGCTCGGGATCACTGTGCCAGAGTCATCCATGAGCCAGACTGCCACTGATCTATCAGCGGATCTCGTAAAACTCATTCCGCAATTCGTCTTATTTGTCATCGCATTTCTGGTACTTGCCTTCTTCTGGATCGAACACCACCGCCAGTTTCATTACCTGAGGATCGTTGATCCAACCATCCTCCGGTTCAATATTGCTATCCTCATCTTCATCGTCCTGATCCCATTTACCACAGACGTGGCGGGGGCGTATGACGGTGTGCGGATCGCCGTGCTCCTCTTCCACGTAAATATCCTGATCGTCGGTGCTCTGTTTCTTGGCCAATGGATGTATATCTGCCGGTGCAGCCACCTCTGTGATGCTGAATTTGATTCCGCTACGAAAAGAAACCGGTTCCTGCTCCTTGCAACTATCCCGTCCGTTGCGATCCTCGGCATTGTAGTGGCGTTTTTTTCACCCCCATACTCCCTGTTGGTCTATCTTCTCGTCCCGTTCATCTTTACCATACGGCAGTTTACAGGAAACAAATAAACACTAGCTATTCCCATTTTCATGAGAGCGATTCCGGAGTTGGTTACTCTGCCGGGGTATAGTACGTGAGCGGACAGGAAACTACGGACAAATACGACCTGTCAAAGAACAGGCTGGAGGCGCTTTTTGACGCAATCTTTGCGTTTGCGATGACGCTGCTTGTGACGGGCTTTGTTATCCAGCCGATCCCGGCACCTGATGCTGTGGTTGAACTCCCGGCCCGCATCGCCGCGATGAGCCCGGAATTCTTATCGTTTATAATCGCATTCTTTGTGCTCGCCTCGTTCTGGCTCCTCCATCACCGCCAGTTTCACTTTATCCACTTCGTCAATCCTCCACTTGTGCGGATCACCCTGTTCATACTTGCCTTTACCGTGCTGATGCCATTTACCACCAATGTCAGCGGGGATTATTCCGGAGTGCAGGTTGCCGTTGACCTGTTCCATGCCATTTAGGACTCGTCTGTTCTTTTGCATCACCGTCGTGGTCAATGGCAATCTACCTTCCGATACCACTCATATTCTTTATCAACAGGAGATACTTCACAGTCTGAATGGTGATCTGCAGATAAAAAAAATCATAAGAGAAAAATTGTTTTAGTCCCGGTAGTTCCGGACAAAAACCTTTGTCTTCCGGATATGGGGTGTCCCTTAGATTGCAAGGAGCGCGACGGGGGAATGTTTTTCCTCTCTAAAAAAACAATTTTGCAGAATTATTATTCCGCCAATCCGGGGGGTAGTTTACAATCTGAACACATACGGTAAGCGAGAGTTTTTTTTATCGTGCCCCGCTGTGCTGAAAAATTTCAGGCTGTCTTTGCAAATCCCTGCAATGCTACCAATATTTTCGCAGTTAACGCCAGTTTGATTATCTCCTGCTGCAAAGGGTCATTGATACATCATGTCACGCAGGAAACTCACCCTGGTCGCGCTTACCACGCTCGTGCTCATCCTGGCATTGGTCATTGCCAGCGGCTGCATGGGCTCAACGGTAACAGCACCGGCAGGAGATATTAAAAAGTTTGGCTCGGCGGACGAAATCCGCGAGTATATTAAGAACAACACACAGCTCGCACAGGATTCATATTACAGCACAAACGGGGCATTGGCAACGGACCACATGGGTGCTGTCCCGGCTATGGCAGTGCAGGAGTCATCAGCAAAGGGTGCTTCCCTGTCCGGTGCCCTCCCGTCAGCCGGAGGAATCGGGTCGCCCGACTATTCACAAACCAATGTGCAGGTCGCCGGGGTCGATGAACCGGACTTCGTGAAGAACGATGCCCGGTATATCTATGTAATTTCAGGCAGCACGCTTACGATAGTCGATGCGTACCCGGCATCATCGGCATCTGTTCTCTCAAAGACCGAACTGGAAGACACGCCCCGCGAGATCTTCATCAACGGTGACCGGCTTGTTATCCTGAAGACCGGCTCGGCAGAAGTTTCCGTCACAGAAGACCAGCCAGTACCCGTTTCTGCCGAAAAGATGGCCATGATGCCCCCGCGGTACCCGTATTACCGCTCTGCACCGGTCACTCATGCAGTCTTTTACGATATAAGTGACCGGGCACACCCGAAGGTGCTCAAAGACTACACCATTGACGGCGATTACGTAAACGCGAGGATGATAGGAGATATAGTATACCTGCTCTCCCGTGAGTCGGTGTACCCGTATGATGACCGGATCATCGTCCCCGCAGTGCGGGAGAATGCAAAGATTGTCGCGACACCGGATGTCTATTACTTCGATAACCCTGAACAGCAGTACGACTTTACCACCGTCACCTCATTTGATGCCCGCAACGGTGCCACAAAGGATGCAAAGACGTACCTTGTCGGCAGCGGCAATATCATCTATGTCTCGCCCGATGCGATGTACGTGAGTTACCAGACGTACCACAATATCTACCGCCCGATGGGGGGCATAGCGCAGCCCGCGATAAATGTGGTGCAGGGTTCTGTTGGTTCGGCAACCGGCATTGCGCGGGTATCATCACCCACCGTTGTGGAAGATTTCAACACCATGAGCGAGGTGGACAAACAGGCTGCCATCGCAGAGATGAAGAGCGGAGAACAGGAGGCGATCCGCAAGCGCGAGATCGACCAGAGCACCACCATGATCCATAAGATCGGGATCAACAACGGTGCGATCACCTACCTCGCAAAAGGTGAGGTGGCAGGATATCTTAAGAACCAGTTTGGCATGGACGAGTATAGTGGCAACCTCCGTGTGGCGACAACGTCAGATGTCTGGACTACCCGCGGACAGTACGAGTATAATAACGTCTTTGTGCTGGACGGTGCGATGAAGACGATCGGGTCACTCACGCACATCGCCGAGCAGGAGAAGATCTACTCAACCCGGTTCATCGATGACCGGCTCTACATGGTCACGTTCAAACGCATCGACCCGTTCTTTGTGATCGACCTCTCGACCCCTGCCAGCCCGAAGATCCTCGGCAAACTCAAGATCCCCGGCTACTCCGATTACCTGCATCCCTATGATAAGAACCATATCATTGGTATCGGCAAGGAAACCGCAACAACCGAATGGGGCGGTGTATCAACACAGGGGCTGAAGCTTGCGCTGTTCGATGTCTCTGATGTGGAGCACCCGAAGCAGATCGATACGGTGGAGATCGGTGATTCCGGTACAGACTCTGCCGCACTCACGGACCACCGGGCATTCCTCTTTGATAAGAACAAAAACCTGCTCGTGATCCCGGCACGGGTTGTCAAACAGATCGATATGCCGGAGAAGTACAGCGGAGACCAGCAGCGGATCTGGTACGGGGCATACGTATTCGGTGTCACACCGGAGACCGGTTTTGTCCTGCGGGGCACCGTTGAGCACGGCACGATGGGGGGCTACGCGTGGTACGGTTCACCCAACGAAGTGACACGCTCGCTCTACATCGGAGACACGCTCTACACCCTCTCACAAAAACAGATCCTTGCAAATTCCTTAAGCCAGATCAATACAACGATCGCTACTATCCAGCTGCCCGGGGGCGGGGATGTACTCTACCCGGATATGAAAGGAATTTAAAAAAGAAAATAAAAAAGAAAATTTTTTTTACTGGTGTGGTGCGTTTTTTACCGGGATCCTGCAGCCGGGATTACAGCCAGATATATGAACCGCTCAAACTGAGGGGGATATTCCCATAAAATCCATTATCCCCTGCGCCCCATAGGTATAGGATTTCATCATGCGCATTCCCATACAATCAGTTACACCGGCAAGCGGGCAGGCCGAAGTCTGTGGCTGGGTCCACGAGGTTCGGGATCTCGGCGGTCTTGCCTTCTTTTTGATCCGCGACCGGACCGGTATCATCCAGGTAACTATCCCTAAGAAGAAAGCTTCAGAGGCCGTGCTTGCCGCTGCAAAACAGGTCTCCCGCGAATCGGTTGTCCGTGTTTCAGGGACAGTAAAGGCGATTGACAAGGCACCGGGCGGACGCGAACTCGTACCGGATGTATTTGAGATCATCAGCCTGGCCGACAGCCCGCTCCCCCTTGATGTTGTGGAGAAGGTACCGGCCGATCTCGACACCCGGCTCGATGCCCGGTTCCTTGACGCCCGGAGACCCCGGGTCGCTGCCGTTTTCCAGATCCGCAGTGCTGCAATGCATGCCATCAACCAGTACCTGCATCACGAGGGATTCATCAATATCACCACCCCCAAGATCGTTGCCGCCGCAACTGAAGGCGGAACCGAACTGTTCCCCATCGCCTACTTTGACAAAGAGGCATTTCTCAACCAGAGCCCGCAGCTCTACAAACAGATGATGATGGCAGCAGGATTTGAGAAGGTCTATGAGATCGGGCCAATCTTCCGGGCCGAGGAGCACAACACGACCAGGCACTTAAACGAGGCCACGTCGATCGATATCGAAGTCTCCTATGCAGATCATCTCGAGGTGATGCGCATCCTCGAAGCGCTGATCGTAAAAACCTACGAGTATGTCAGCGCGACCTGCGGCAACCAGCTCGCCTCTATCGGGATAACCGATTTTGTTATTCCAAAAGCCCCATTCCCCCGGCTCCCCTACTGCGAAGCGATCGAGATCGCTGCAAAAAAGATCGAGGACCCGATCAAGTACGGCGATGATATCAGTCCCGCAGCAGAGAGGGCTATTGGTGCAGAAATGGGCGGGCACTACTTCATTGTGGACTGGCCAAGCCAAATCCGCCCCTATTATGCCATGCCCTACGAGAACGATCCCTCTGTCTGCAAGGCATTTGATCTTATGCACCCGAGAATGGAGTTATCAAGCGGGGCACAGCGTGTCCACCAGCATGATCTCCTCGTACAGCAGATCAAAAAGAAAGGATTGAATCCCGAGAGTTTCGAGTTCTACCTGCGCCCGTTCCGGTACGGCATGCCACCCCATGCAGGCTGGGGACTGGGAGCGGATCGGCTGGTTATGACGATGCTCGGGCTGTCAAACGTGCGCGAGGCAGTGCTGTTCCCGCGTGACATGCACCGGCTGGTTCCCTGACCACATCCTTTTTTATTGCCGCGGTTGATTCGGTTGTACAATTAATTATCCGGATATTTTTTATGTCAAAGGAGTATTTTATCAATAAAGTACTGGCGACAACCGTAGTCGGGAGTTACCCGGTAGTGAAAGGCGGGGGCCTGAGAAGTCTCTTTGATCCGCTCTACTCCGCAGTCGAAACAGCAGTCTCCGACCAGATCTCAGCAGGTATCGATATCATATCGGACGGGCAGGTGCGGGGAGACATGATCGGGGCATTTGCCTCAAAACTTCCCGGGGTTAAAGGACAGGAGATCATCGGCAAAGTGCAGCCCGCATCCGGATCCATAACCGTGGGAGATACAAAGTATGCTCTCTCAAAAGCCCCGAAAGTGAAAGGGATCATCACCGGGCCCACCACGCTTGCCCACGGGCTCCATATCAGTACCCCGACATACCGGAACAAGGAGGAACTCGCGCTGGACCTTGCCGCTGCACTGGTTCCCGAGGCAAAAGCATTGGAAGCAGCCGGGATAACCCTGTTGCAGATTGACGAGCCGATGTTTTCCACCGGTATGGCCGATCTTGCTATCGGAAAACAGGCGATTGGACTCATCACGTCAGCCCTGCAGATTCCCACCTGTATGCATGTCTGCGGGAATTTAGGGAATGTCCTGGATGAAATCCTGAAGTTCAACGTGAACGTGCTGGACTTCGAGTTTGCGAATAACCCGGCAAACCTCGATCTCCTCTCCCGCCGTGACCTTGCCGGGCGGATGATCGGGTACGGTTGCGTGGACTCATCCATTGATACAGTCGAAAGCGTAGCCGAGATCAAAAAACGGATCGAAAAAGGGATTGAGATATTTGACCCACGGATTATGCTGCTCGATCCGGATTGCGGAATGCGAATGCGGACCCGTGAGGTGGCTTTTGCCAAGCTGAAGCATATGGCAGAAGCGGCAAAGATGGTGCGGCTCGGGCTGTAATTTTTTTACCCAATCCTTGTTTTCGTGGAGGTAATATTTGAAACTCATGACGTAATGGCGGATGCCTCCCTGCAGAATATGAGGAGGGAACCCCCACTACGACATCGGGTTGCCGGGATCCGGAACGCGAATGTCATCTGACTACCCCTGCCCAGGATTCCTAAAAAAAATTCGGCGACTATATGGTATATTAACTGGCGATTCGCTAGGCCAATCCACTAATAAAAAAACGTGATTACACGACCCTTGATGTGGTCGATGCTTCGATACCATTGTCAGTGATAATGAATGGCAGGAGCCGCCGTGGTGACGCTGCGTTCTTCATCTTTTGTACTGCAAGCGTCCGCTCGATTTCAGCCTGGTTGACTTCTGAGCCGAACTCAATAACAATATCTGCCGCCCGCATGATCCTGGTCATCTCGACTGGTTCATGGATCCCGGAATAAACAACGAACATGATATTTGCCCCGCGTTTTTTCATCTCTTCGCGGGCAAGCCGCAGGAATTTTAAGGCTTCCTCGATCCCATACTTGATGATGATGGTCGAGAGCGAATCGACAACAATACGGCATCCAGCCATCTGCGTCATGTACATTTCGGGGTGCAGTTCGGAAGCGTCGATCATTCCTGACTCGACATCTCCATCGTTCATCAGGTAGGTACCCTCCTCTCCATCCACCTTCCAGAACTGCATTGATGCAAGGTCTACTCCGGCAAGAGGGGTTCCGTACACCATTATAGTGGTGCCGATGGGAAACCCACCATCCAGCAACAGGTTAAGACCTACGATACCAGTAGAACGTTTTTTCGGTCTTTCGCTTACCGGGATATCCTGGATATGGCTTTTTATGTCTGCCAAAATACTTCAGGCATATATTTTTTTAACGCTTTAATAGGTTTGTGTGAGGTCTTGGCGGTTTGCAGGAAATTATTTGAGTTCTTTTATAGTACTGGGGAGAACCCGCCATATATTTCCCGCAGTGTCCTGCGGAGCAGCTTCCATCCGTGTACACGGGGGAGTGCCCCGACGATCATAAGGGTGCGTGGGATCTTGTAGCCGGCCAGGTGATCACGACACCAGGATTCAAGTTCTGATTCGGTAAAAGAAGTGCCCGGTTTGAGCACAACCGCTGCTACCACAACCTCCCCTTTACGCTCATCAGGTACACCAAAGACAGCGACATCAGCTATTGCCGGGTGCTGGATGATCACATTCTCGACTTCGGTGGGATAGATCTTCCAGCCTGACATGATGATCATGTCTTTTTTCCGATCAGTGATGTACAGGATACCTTCTTCATTGAGGTATCCGATATCACCGGTAAGGAACCAGCCATCCTTGCGGAACACTGCTGCTGTAGCTTTTGGCATATTCCAGTACCCCTTCGCAACCGATGGGCCGCGGAGTGCGATCTCCCCCCGTTCACCAGACGCAAGTTCTTTTTCAGGATCATCGACGTCCACGATTGTCACTTCAGTATAGCCAACTGCGACCCCAACGCTCTGGTAGTTCATGGTCAGTTGAGGGTATTCAGGGAGTGTGGTTGTTCCCGATCCAATCACAATCGTCTCCGATAACCCGTACGAATTGGCAACCGGGATGTGATAGCGATGGTCAAACGCTTCCCAGACTGCCGGGAGGAGCTGCCCCCCGCCGGAGATAATCACCCGGGCATTCGCAAGCCGTTTTCCGGTCCCTGGCGGAGAATGTACGAGCGAGTGGATGACCGGGGGCATGCCAGCGAGAACAGTTACCTTGTACTGTTCAGCAAGATCGAGATACCGGTCGATCTCAAAGCGCTCCATCATTACGTACGTGCCTCCCGCCCGTAGCATGGAAAGGCCCCATGAAAAACCGACATGCCCCATCGGGTAGATGCCGAGATATACATCGTCCGGCCGGAGCCTGAGCGCTTCACGTTCAGCATCAAGAGCGGTCATCCAGTTGCCGTGGGTGAGCATCGCACCTTTGGGTTTTCCGGTTGTGCCGGCAGTATACTGGATATGGCAAAGGTCATCGGTGGCGCAGTTGACTGCCCGCAGGTTCGCTGGTGCCGGGGGAAATGATTCCCACGCAACCGATCCATTGCATGAGGTTTTGATGCAGATGATATGAGAAAGCGTGGGGGCGTTATGACGGATAGCGGAAACAACGTTCACACCCTGACTGTCCGTAATGATCGCAGAGGCACCGGCATCGTTGATCGCGTGCAGCAGCTCCTCGCTGCGGTATACGATATTTGTCGGCACAGCTACTGCACCGATCCGCCAGATGGCAAAATAACTGATGAGGTACTCGGGCGAGCTGTCAAGGTAGATGCAGACCCGGTCACCTTTTTTTACACCAAGGGTAACGAGTCCCTGCCCAATCCGGTTCATCTCGTCCCGGAGTTTCCCGTAACTGTACGTCTCGTTCCGTGTTGGGCAGATTAAGGCCGCTTTTGCTGCAGGAACGCTCTTTGCATCAAGCAGGGTGGTGACGTTGGACATGGCAGTGCCGGAGGTTTTTTGGTAAAAGAAAATGGGTCGTTGGGGTATTTAGGTGTGCATTATTCTGGATCAGGCAACGCGGTTCACTGAGAGCAAACCTTCTGAAATAGTTGTCCATTTTTTTTAAGATTTTCCTTATGTTTTTCCGCGAGATTGTTGTCGATGCGGTGTACAAGGACCGCTGCTTCATGCAGAAATGCAGGGGCAAGCTATTTCTGTAACAACTTCCGTATTATCTGTCCTGACACTTATGGCTGAAGATACCCAGAATCCACAACCATCGCCGAATTCTCAAAACGTCCAAAGCACCCGGAGAGATGCTCCCCGGTATCATGCCAGCCGCAGGCACGATAGCTACCGGGAACAGGCTCCACGGCCGGCAGAAAAGCCGGAGGAAAAACCGCAGGAGTCAAAAGAACTCAGTCTGGATGATGAAGAGACTGAGCAGGACAGGAGCTCTGCCCCGTCCCGGCAGTCCCGGGGAGGCAATCGGGGTAAGCCGCCGAAACGGGTCATCGAGGAATGGGCCAACGATCCCTACTGTGAATAATGGGGCCGGGTTCGGTTCGGGTTGTAATGATACCCGGGAATTCTGGATCTTTTTTGGATTTTTTTGCGCAGATATTTTCCAGAGATATTCTCCCGGGAAATTTTTTTCCGGTAAAAAAACCGGAGAATAATGTGGGAAAAAATTGGGTGTGGTTGTGAAATCTCCCCCTCATTTCCACACCCTTTAATATGAGCGAATTCAAGCCATTTTCAGATCGAAAAACACGAGTTAACTCCAATCGCAAAAACCCCTAATCCGGGCATTTTACAGGCTGCGATTTTTAGATCTCTTCAAAATGGGCTCCGTTTTGGTATCTACGAGGCCCTGTTTGATCGAAAACTCCAGGGAGTATTTGCATGCAAAGATGTTTTCCGGATCACTTCTGGCAAACTGGCACAATTCCGGCATGACCTTGCGATCACCATGGTGACATAAGACACATCCGGGCCCTATGCAGGCTCCGATTCGACAGATCGGAGCCCATAAAACGCTCCGATTATCGAAGTCCTCTAAAAATCGTTCTTTTGGCAATCGGACGAATTTATAGCTTCTCGAAAAGCGGGCAGATACTGAGAAACCGGACTGATCTGGGGCAAGTGGCGGGCGATCCCAAAAAAGGCTGCCGGAACGCTTCCAGAGGGCGTTTGCGGGCATTTTATGCGCCCCAGATTAAGCCCCGTTTTTAAAAAGGGGGTTGAATTGCCCTATTAATTGTTCACGATCTGTCATTTTTTTGGCGGGATGCAAAAGCGGGACACCGGGAGTGGTGGTTGAATGGAAATGTGTCACCGCGAGTGATGATTGGAGAAAAATCCGCGATTTTTTTTATTTCCGGACAATAAAAAATCTGGCAAGAAATTTTTTTTGAAAATTAAAAAAAATCCCCAAATTATTTTCGGTAACATCATATCCTCCCAAAAAAATTGTAAGTGTTAGGAGTCGGGTGTTTTCTTTGAGATGTAGTATATGCGGTACAGATAATCCGGATAAGAACCGGTTCTGCAGCAGCTGCGGCAAACCCTTGCCAAAACCGCAGCCGCTGACGAACAACATGCCCAATGGGGCCGGGCAGACACCGGTTCCTGCAGCTCCCAAAGGATCGGGATTGGGTCTGGTCCTCCTGATTGGAGGAGTACTATTCCTTATCGCAGTTATTGCGGTGGGGTTCTTTGTCATCCTCCCGCTGCTTGAAGAAGAAACGCCGTCGTGGGGAGATTCGGGCATTTCCTCTGGGAGTCTCAGTCTTCCAAATGACCTGACAAATTCTGATGATTCCAATCAGACCGTTGATTCATCAGGCTCCCTGGTTTCAGGATCCGGTGAAAAATCGGGATCCTTATCGGTCACTGCAACTGCGACACTAAGGGTTTCACAACCGGTTCAAGGCAGCAGTAGTACTACATCAAATGATCCCATTATTGGGACGTGGGACATCGGCACGACCGGGATGCAGATGCAGTTCGGTGCGGATGGCGTGGCCACCCTGCGGGACTCCACATCGGGATACCATTCCACGCTTTCATGGGAGAAGATATCTGATGGCAGATACCGGCTCCAGTCTGCTTCAGGTACAGGCAGCCCCGTCCTGATCTCCGATCCCCTTGCAGGAATGATGTATTTTGAAGATTATTCGACAGTGTTCATATGGAAGGGCTGATCCTCTATGAAAAAAATTTCCTCACTATGGTATGGTATCGCTGTACATGCTCTGGCGGCAGTGATTGTGTCCAATATCCTCTGCTCATTCCTGATAATGCCGGCAGCCGCTGCCGAAACATCCGAGAACTGGCTTTTGACGCAGTTGAAAGATACCAATGGGCCAGTCGATAAGGCAGGTGGACAGAACGTTGCCGGGGGGACCATATACCTCCCTGAAATTATTCCATATCCCCCTTATGTCACGGACAATCCTGGGAACAGGGGGACCTATACCGGCCCCTGCCCGATCGGCGGAAATGCCCCCCAGTTGCGCCAGACGGGATTATCCACCGGGGCAGAGTGCCGGGGAGCCTGTGGCATGGACTGCCCTGCAGAGCGGTGCAAACCGATGGACGACTGGACGATAGCTGTGGATGGGGGTACCTGCACCTATAAGGATGTGGTCACGTGCGACTCCCACCAAGGCTGCCGCGACCATGATGCCTGCTATGATTACTGCTCGGAAAAAACAGGAGAGACCTCAATCTTATTCGGTTCCTGCCACGGAGTATGCAACTCGCGGTGCTATGCTGAGTACGGGATCTTCACCTGTGGCAAATGGGCAGCTCTCCCGGGCAGCTTCGCCAGTTCTCTCGGCTGGGTTCAAGATTCTTTTACCGCTCCACTGACGGATAAATCCCTCATATTCTCGGATGTACCGGTGTTTACCTCCAACACCGAAACATATTGTTTTAAAAATATGGGGGAATGCATCACCTATGATGCTGACGGGAACCCCCATACCGAGAAGTACTCAAGCTCCCCATAATTTTTTTACAACACCCGATCCCCTTTGCTTATATTTTCCGGTGTGCTACCCTGTGAGCATGAACTATCCGGCACCTTCCCTGAAAAGCAGGCTGTTCTCTCTCACGTGCATTGCAATCCTGCTCCTCGTATTCCCGGTTGCAGCAGCAGATAGCACAGACCAGGCACGCCAGCTCTACCGGCAGGGGGAAAATGCACTTTACGCCGGGCAATACCAGCTAGCAATCGATGCGTTTGACCAGTGCCTTGCCATCCTCCCGTCAGCAACAAGTCTCGCTCCCTACAAGGATTTCACGGAAGCGGATGTCTGGACAAACCAAGGCGATGCCTATATCGGGCTGAAGCAGTACGAGAACGCGGTTGCCGCCCTTGAAACGGCGACAACTCTCGATCCTTCGTATGCAGAAGCGTTCCAGATCAAGGCTCAGGCACTCCGGGCACTGAACCGGACTGCCGAGGCAGAGGCTGCAGAAACCAGTATGGAGCGGGCGGCACAGAAACGCCTGGACGATTTCGACAAGGCAGCGTTTGCAAAACCGACGACAAAAGCGGATCTGCCATTGATTGTACCGGCTCTTGGAATGCTGGGGGGCGTCCTGCTCTGTTCAACCTGCCGAAAAACCCAGTGAACTCCGTGTAAAAGCACGACAAATTCAATAAATCTATATCAAAAACCCCCTTTTTTATAACGTGAAAACCTGAACGCGTTCCATGGAGAATCCGTCCTCACCTCCAAACCTCCAGCGGACTTGCCCCGCCGCAGTTTTTCCGGGATATCTATCATCCATGACACCAATACCAGGTTCCGTGATCACCTCCACGGAGAATCATACACACAGCCACTGAGCCGAAAAAAAGAGATTGCCGGAAATTATTTTCATTTACGGTAACGAACCACGACCATGGCAGTAAGAAGCGCTGCCACTATAACCCACAAAGGAACCGGCAGGTCGAAAAGACTGCCAACCGCTGCCCGCGGGATTCTGCATGGATTCCGTGTACGGTGCAGGGGTATATTATAGGTAAGCTTGTGATCCGGGAATACTTACCGGCCGTCAAGCAGACCGGTCACATCCCCCGCCTTGACGATCTTAACCCCGATATTCTGCATGTCCCGGATATTGGCCCGGTGCACCTCATCTGATGCTGCCCCGGTCGCATCATCGACCAGCACAACCGGGTAATTGTAGGCAATACCATCGAAAACGGTGGTCCGTATGCAGTTTGGGGTCTGGATACCGCAGACCACAAGGTTCGTTACGCCGAGGGTCCGGAGCATCAGGTCGAGTTCCGTGCCGATGAACGCACTCATCCGGGTCTTGGTGAGTACATAATCTCCCACCTGTGGTGCCAGTTCATCTATGACCGCGGCTCCTGAGGTTCCGGCAACCGCAAAGGGCTGCTTCCGGAAAAGCTCCTGCCGGATGATCTCCACATCCGAACCGTCCGGCCGGTGCACCCGCAGGATATGAAAGACCGGCAGGGATCGTTTCCTGAATTCAGCCAGCACAGACTGGATTTTGGGTATTACGGCAGAGGCTCCGGCAACTCTCATCGACTTGCCTTCCAGCACGAAATCGTTCTGCATATC
>PLLR01000081.1:0-6051 GCA_003141335.1 Methanoregula sp.
GTCTCGATACGGATCTCGAACTTACCCTGCTTTCCGACAATTTCCTGCGCCTGTTTCATATCCACGCCAGCGAGTTCTACACGGATAAACCGGGCGACATTGTTTAAACCGGTAAGAGTGTTGACCTTTGCATCCTTAGTACCAAGCGTATTGATCTTGTTTTCAAGGACACGCTTCACCGTGTCTGCTGTGGATTTTGAAACACCTTGCTGGTATGAGGTAAGCTTCCCCTGCTCGCTGGTGAAGATAGTTTCAAGTTCTTCCTGCGAATAGTATTTCCGGATTTCGAGGTGATTGGGATTAGTGGATTCCACCACAACAACTTCGGTATCAAGCTTCTTGGAGAGATTGGTGACAAATGCATCGACCGGTTGATCGGTAGTAAATCCTACCACTTCAGCACGGAACTCAAGCTGGAGCCATGAACCCTGCTGGAGGTCAAGTCCGTACTGGAGATTGGATGCAAGATGACCCCGATCATCAATATGCGGATATATTGCAATAACAGACAGGACGATAAGTATGAGGAGCGTCGCAACCCTCCAGTCAGTGACAAGGGCTTTTAATTCCTTTGAGTTCATTTGCCGCCTCCCTTCAGGACATACCATTTGATGATACCGACATTCGTGAGCCAGGTATTCATCACATCAAAAATAAGCCCGATGAGAAGCACGGCCGATATATCCATAAGGATCTGGACAGCCCCGAACCACGAGACAACAAACATTGCCGCGGCAGCAGCAAGGGTTGTTGAAGTCATGATGATGCCCGTATGGAATGCACCGGTGAGCTTTTCGTTAAGCTTGCCCTGCCGTTTAAGAACCCTGTTGGTGAGCAGTATATCACTGTCAACCGAGTAACCAATCAACATGAGCAATGCAGCGAGCGTGCCAAGCGATAGCGGAATCCCGATAATGTTCATTGCGGCGGCAGTCATGACCATGTCTGCAAATGCTGAAAGCACGACTGCCCCCGATGGCACGAAGGTCCGGAAGGATAAAAAAATCACAATAGACATACCCATGAAGGAAAATATCAGGGCAAGTACCGCCTGTGATTGCAGGGATTTTCCGAAGGTTTCCCCGATCTGATCAATCCGTGCATCAGGATATTTCTGGTTGATTAATGATGTGAGTGACTTGTACTTTGCATCATCCATCAATCCAAACTTCAAAAATTTTCCGTTGCCCATATCACTTACTTCAACGAGGGGATAATCGGCAAAATATGAAGTAATCTGTTCCTTGGTGTCACTGGTAATAACCGTTACCGCAGTACCTCCGGAAAAATCGATACCGGGTGTAACCGGCATGCCAGTGGTCGCCATATTAAGAGCAATCAGTATAAGAGCTACTGCCAGAATTGCGAGAGGGATTATCACCAACTGTTTTGGCGAATATTTCTCGATATTATAATTGATCAATCCCATAACAGAATCATCTGTTTGCGTACGATTAAATAGTTACCAGAGTTGATTTCCCAAAAAAATCCATCCACCCATTCCAGTAACCGGGTTTTTTTAATCCAGAGTTCGCAGAAAATTCGTGTCCCTTCATAAAACACTTGAGATCTCCTTTTGGGGATTAAAATTCGCATAAAATGAAAAAATATATATACCGTGACCTTTGACAGTAAACTTATGAGATCTCCATCAGAGATCAAGCGAATTGTCGAGGGTCGATTACGGTCCTACCTTTCCCGGGACAGGACCGGAATCCGGCGCGAAGTGCTGAGACTTTTTGTGAAACTCAGATCCCTCACCATTGCAGACCTCGTTGCTGAGCTTCAGACACAGTTTGCNNGGTGTACACAACTACGAACTCAAAGAAAAATACTTTGATATCGTGGTCAGGATTGTTGGGGTCAATTAAACCCGCTTTTGATCCACAACGGTTTTTACTGCTACATTCCTAGTACTATAGCATCATGCATACCAAAGACAGCACCTGCATAAGCGAGGTTGCCATTGTCCCGGAAGTGATCGAATATATCAATAAACGGGACTGCGATTTTCGCATCTGCACCTCCTGCGGCGGACCAATACTCCTGCCAACCCGTGTCAAACCTCCCAAAAAATCCGATCTCCTTCTCAGGGCAGGGAATCATATGATCTATGTTTCCGTTCATCAGGCACGGTTCCTCCACAGCATCCGGATGGAGATGGTCCCATTTTTTGATGACGATAATCTTGTCGGACATGAATACGGATGAGTTTTGAAGAGATCTCCCATACAGCAGATGTAAAGATCCGGGCACGTGCACCCACGCTTGAAGCACTCTTTTCTGAAACCTTCAAAGCCCTGATGCAGGTGATGTACGGAGCAACCCGCAGGGGGGGCATACTGAGGGAGATCCGGATTGAATCCCCTGACAATGAATCGCTCCTTGCAGACTTTCTCTCAGAGGTGCTTTTCGTGTCAGAAGTGGAGGGGCTTGTCTTTCTTTCGGCTCGCATCTCCATTAACGGTTCGCGGCTCACTGCTGAGCTCACCGGGGAGCCGTTTGATCATGTCCGGCACTGTGGAGGTTCTGAAGTCAAAGGGATCTCCTACTCCGGGCTCTCAATCACGCACGATGCGAATGGATATATGCTGGACATCATATTTGATGTCTAAGACATTGGGCGGAGGTGCCTGAAGGATGCTTGAGGGGGTAAACCGGATTGGGGTACATGAATGGGAAATCCCTGTTGGATATGTAGCTGGCATGCGGGTGCCGGGCAGGATCTTCCTTTCTGAATCATTAGGCAGGACATTAGAACCGGGTGCTGTCCAGCAGCTTGCAAACGTGGCAACCCTGCCCGGAATTCTGAAACATTCACTTGCAATGCCTGACATCCACTGGGGTTACGGGTTCCCCATTGGGGGCGTTGCCGCGTTTTCGGTTGATGAAGGAGTAATCTCCCCAGGCGGAGTCGGATTTGATATTAATTGCGGGGTGCGGTTACTCACAACTCCATTACAGGAAAAGGACGTGTCCGGCCGCCGTGATCTTATCGAGGAACTCTTCCGTGCAGTTCCGACAGGGGTTGGTGCAAAGAGTGCACTAAAAGTCTCTTCCCGGTCACTTGAGGGCATGATGGCAAAAGGTGCCCAATGGGCGGTCGGGGCCGGTTATGGGGTTGAACGCGACCTCCGGCGGTGTGAGGAGGGGGGGTTCATGAAAGCTGCCGACAGCCGTACCGTCTCTGATAAGGCAAAGCAACGTGGTATTCCCCAGGGCGGGACGCTTGGATCAGGCAATCATTTCCTTGAAGTCCAGGTTGTGCGTGAAATTTTTGACCCGGATGCGGCAAAGGCGTTTGGCCTTACCCTCGGGCAGGTCTGCTGCATGATCCACTGCGGCTCCCGCGGGCTTGGGCACCAGATATGCACGGATCACTTAAAAACACTCGAAAGCGCAACGAAAAAATACCATATCACGATACCTGATCGACAACTTGCATGTGCTCCTATAACCTCACCGGAAGGGATGGCATATTTCAGTGCGATGGCAGCCGCAGCTAACTATGCGTGGGCGAACCGGCAGATGATCACCCATACCACGCGGCAGGTGCTCTCAAAAA
Source organism: Methanoregula sp. (assembly GCA_003141335.1). GTDB lineage: Archaea > Halobacteriota > Methanomicrobia > Methanomicrobiales > Methanospirillaceae > Methanoregula. The sequence goes on from PLLR01000081.1 coordinate 3,566, forward strand.
TGTTCAAGGTTGAATACGATGAGATGCCCCTCATGTACGATGTGGCGCATAATGTTGCAAAGATGGAAGAGCACGTGGTTGACGGTACCCGCATGAAAGTCTGCGTCCATCGTAAAGGTGCCACCCGCTCATTCGGACCCGGGGCTGCAGATCTTCCAACTGATCTCTCATCCATCGGCCAGCCGGTGATCATCCCCGGTAGTATGGGAACATCCTCATTTATCCTCCGCGGAACCCGGACTGCCATGGAGCGGACGTTCGGGAGCACCTGCCATGGTGCAGGGAGAATAATGAGCCGCACACAAGCAAAAAAGATGAAGAGCGGCAGGGAAATTGTGGCAAATCTCTTAAAAGAAGGTATTATTGTCAGGGCACACAGCGAAAACGCCATAGCTGATGAAGCCCCGGAGGTCTACAAGTCCAGTGATGAAGTGGTAAATGTAGTCCATGAGGTGGGGATATCCAGGCTCGTTGCACGCCTCTCGCCACTTGGGGTGATCAAGGGATGAGTTGTCGTGCAGGGTTTGTCTGGGGGACAAAACAGCACTTCAACCGGTATATCGAAGAGTGTGGGATTGCCTGCGAACTTGTCAGTCCGCACATGCTCGCAGCCCCGTTCTACCGGGGCACCTTCAATTGTCTTATCATTCCCACGGGTTTTGCAAACCCGGCATATTCAAACCTTCTTCCGGCACTCCGCGCCGCTTCATCACGGATCAAAAAATTTGTCGAGAATGGCGGAAACCTCCTTGTCTTTGGTGCGGCCGCCGATAAACCAGATGCCTATGACTGGCTCCCGTTCCCGGTTGTGTACCAGCATGACTGCCACCCGCGCCGGATTGAATGCAGTTCGTGTTCTGACACCGAAACACTCATTGACGATTATAATCCCCTGTGCATTGAGTGTGACGGCTCATTTCCATCACACGAAGGCGAACGTGTGGGAATCGCAGAATTATCAGATGTAATTATTGAAAAGCGGGTAGGCAACGGCAGAATTGTAGTGACCAGCGTCCATGAGTATCCCTCACGGGGCTTTTTGAAAAATTTCTGCAGTGCCGGAAAAGAGAGCAGGTTATAGCAGGGGGTTGTATACCGGTAATTCATCACCTGCCCAAAGCAGAAGGGTTTTGAAGGTTTATTATATTTTTACTTCACTAATAGGTAATAATGGATTTGACCCTCATTCGAAAACATCCGACATATACAATTGCTGCAATTCTCCTCTTTTTTATGGGGCTTGCCCTGGTTCTCAGGATGATTCCTGTATTCTTTATCAAAGATCCCGGATTTCTGTATATCTATGACACAGATTCCTGGTATACTTTGAGACAGGTAGAGGTGATGGTCAGGGATTTTCCCCTGTACAACTGGTTTGATCCAATGACTGCTTTCCCTGACGGGAAGATCATCGACTGGGGGCCGTTGTATCCTTTCATTGCCGCAACTCTCTGCCTGATTACGGGTGCAACCACACGCAGCGGGATTATCTTTTCATCAGGGTGGGTTGGCCCACTCATGGCCGTGGTCATGGTTCCGGTGATGTACCAACTGGGAAAGACGGTATGGGACTGGAAAGCAGGGATTATCGCTGCGGGACTTGTTTCTGTAGCATCAATCCAATATTTTTCTCTTTCATCCTATGGATGGGTTGACCATCACATTGCAGAAGTCCTTTTCAGCACACTCTTTTTTCTTTCTTATATCTATACCATATCGTATGTGAAAAGCCACCCGGTTGATTGGAAATATCAAAAATCGCTTATATTTCCGGTTTTTCTTTCAGTTCTTACCGGGACAATATATTTTCTTGGACTTCTCTCATCGACAACGGTCATTCTCGTTCTGGTTGTTATCGCCATCTATACGTTTGTCCAGACGGTCCTGGATTATTTTTCCGGACAAGCATCCGGTTACCTGCTCATTCTGAATATCGGACTGCTCGGTATTTCGACAATTTTTCTGTTCCTTTTCGGTATTAAACAACCGGGGGTTTCCCTTATCCAGTACTCCATTGGCATGGTATATGTCAATCTTGCCCTTATCGGAGAAACCGTACTGCTTTATACCTTTTCCCGGATTTTCCATGGAAAAAAATGGCTGTTTCTCGGAAGTTTTGCCGTTCTTGCCATCATTGGCATTTTTTTAATCCAGAGTTATCCTCTCCTTGAATTAGTAACTGATCAGGCAACGGGACTGCTATTTGGTTTCTCCGCATATTCTGTCGGTGTAGTTGAGACACTACCCTGGACCCTGTCAGGCGCCTGGGAAAATTTCTCTTTCGCACTCATCCTGATGGCGGGGGGATTGCTTGTCCTGGTATACTCTGGTATAAAGAAAAGAAACAATCAGTCTGTTTTCCTGTTAGTATGGTCTGTGGTCATGATTCTTCTTACCATCCGGTTCCAGCGATTTGCCTATTTTTTTACGGTCAATGTCGTATTGCTGGCGGCAATATGTATCGCTGAGCCATTCGGTTGGAGAGA
>PLLR01000081.1:6081-7181 GCA_003141335.1 Methanoregula sp.
ATCGGTCTTTTTGCGATCTCCCTGTACGATGATATTCAGTATGGCGTAAGTACTCCCCACCATGAAATTTCTCCGGATTGGGTTGAATCGCTGGAATGGTTGCAGGAAAATACCCCGCGGACAGGGATTGATTACTTCCGGCAGTATGATATGCAGGGATTTTCCTACCCTTCTGAATCCTATGGGGTCATGGCAGTCTGGGATGCCGGTCACTGGATCACCGTCATTGCTCAAAGAATTCCCATTACCAATCCGTTTCAAAACAACCTTGAAGGTCCAGCTGGTGCTGCCGCATTCTTCCTGAGCAGGAATGAGTCAAAAGCCGATGCTATCCTTCAGAACTTCAGAGGAAAATATGTCATTACCGATTCAAATATGGCAGTCGACACATTTACGAACCTTGTGCCATGGCAAAGTGCATCGGTAGATATTTCTCCTTACGTAAAATGGTTCCTTATACCGGATACAAAAGATTCGTCCCGTCTGCTCAAGGTCCACCGTTTCGATGATGATTATTTCCAGACCATGGTGGTCCGGCTCCATAGTTTTGATGGGTCTATGACCCTGCCGGAAACGGTGGATTATATCCAGTATGAAATCCGTCAGGTGCCGGTTCATGGTGAGACTGCCGGGGATGTGAATGGCTATGCCCGGGTAATAGCAAATGAGAGCCCGCTCGATGTATCACGCGGTTTGACTGGACACCTGATTATCAAAGAGAGTACAGAACTGGTCCCCACGCATTACGCGAATGTGTTTTCCGATATGCCAGACAAGCCTGTCCAGAAAGTCCCGGCACTGAGTCACTACCGCCTCATCCACGAATCTCCGGATAATGCATCGGTCACGATGTTCCCGGAATCCACGCCGGTTACCATTCCGGGTATGAAAGGCGTAAAAATATTTGAATTCGTCAGGGGGGCACAAATCCCTGGTGAGGGGATTATTGAGCTGACGGTTGTCACAAATACCGGGCGGTTATTTGTGTACCGGCAGGAGAGCGAGGGAGGGATGTTCATGGTCCCCTATTCAACCCAGGGCAATCCCTATGAGGTTCGTGCGACGGGACAATACCATATTGTCGGAACCAGCCAATACAT
>PLLR01000081.1:7187-7565 GCA_003141335.1 Methanoregula sp.
TTTTTTTCTGATTGGGTCTGGCAGGGTCATACTGACTGCAGGGCTGCTTTTGCCATCATTAACCGGATGCACAAATCCGGATCAGGATAATCCCCATCTGATGAGAAACAATAAAGGATCTTTTCTCACGATCAAATAGGAATCGTTTTATTACATCCTGCTAACGATCACATTATCATCAGTCAAGGCGGTTTTTTGATTGATTGTTAAAGACAGAAAGACTCAAAGATTGGTACTCACCGTCACTCTTTTCATATTCTTATTTGTGTCTGCTGCGGCGGGTGAAACTACTGTGCAATCAACGACTGTGGAACCAACGACCGGTACCATGATCATTGAAAGTATTCCATCCGGCGCTTCGCTCTATATTGATGGTAC
>PLLR01000078.1:0-9586 GCA_003141335.1 Methanoregula sp.
AAAGATATCACTGATTATGTCATCGCGACATGCATCTCAACCCAAGAAATCTGTTACAAAACCCCCTCTCAAAACAGGGCCCAGCAAAGACAGGGATCGTCACCTGGAAGATGCCCGGCATCATCCCATGGATCATCCCCTCCCGCATCCCCCGCATAAACCCATAAAAAAGCCCGCTCTCCCGCCAAAGCACACGCCCCATTCCCATCCGCATGGCGATGAGTTGCCCTCTCATACAAACCCGCCAGGGCCCATCAAGCCCTCCAAGAAGGTGACAAAGACAGGTTCCACAGGTTCCAGACCCTGATTTTTTTATATTTCTCATAAAAAAACACCCCGATTCCTCATGGTATCATCATAAGCACATGAAGAATCATTTTTTTGGATCTTTGTTGTCTCATGCTCTCGTACGAGAACAAAAAAAGAAATATGGTCCCAGGGATTTCCGGTTCCCTCGCCCAGGATCCAACGTTTTCTGTGCGGAGTTCCTGCTCCAGCCTGCCCGGCCCGGGCGGATAATACGGTATGAGATCCGTGTTGTCCTCACCTCAACCGGAGTCAGGAGATATACCCGGTTTGCCCGGTGTATCATCAACCCGAACGCCCGGCCAGATTCGGGTGCTTAGAGAATAACGGTTGCCTCATGCGCAAGCTCCCGGAGTGCTCCGGCAATTGACGCAATCATATCCCATGCACCGTCATACAATGTTGCATCATGCTCAATGAGGATAACGGTGTGGGACGCTTCTTTTTGGATCGTGAAGAGCTGATGAGCAGTAAAAGCCCTGTGGATTTCAAAATGTGTTGCGGTACGGTGAATTCCTAAAAAGAATGCGCGAGTAATCCCCCCAATAAACAGGAACAGGTAGTGCTGGAGGTCGGCGTTGCTGTTGATCGCAGAGATGATCACTCCTCATGTGCAATCACGGCATTGAATGTGTCCGGCTGGATGGTGACACCCTGTTGCAGCTCGATCAATATAGTACCGGCCGGATCACTTGCGGAACAACTGGAGGATAAGGGTCGGGTTCGCGTGGCACGAAAGTGCAAAAAATGTGACCAATAACTATGATAGCGGATCAGCAAGGGGAGTGATAGTTGATAAAAAAGGGGGATGTTTCGTTCACAATCTGCAAGAGATCAGGAATAATAATACCGGCCATTCTATAGTCCATGATGATGACATGAGATTCAACCTGGCTTTAGAGGAAAGGCGTGTATTGTTATATCTTCAAAGGTCCGGCCCGCAGGATGCTGAAATACTTGCAGACTCGCTTGACCTGTCCTTACAAAAAACAAGGGATGCAATACAGACGCTCGCTGAAAAAGACCTGGTGTCTACTCCGGATGGTACGGTTGCAGAACTGACAGGCAGTGGTGAATCGTACAACCTGATGAACGATGAGAGTCTTGATGAAACATCCGGCACTATGTCACGGGCAATGAGAAAAATTGTAACCTGTGTATTAGAATCTCCCCTGCAGACTAGCGCGATACCTGTGTTCTGCACCAACCAGGGAATAACCTTTGAAGAATGCGTGAAGGCCCTGGAGGCTCTTGAATCAAGAGGATATCCGGTGAGCGATTACATCAACTGAACATCAGTATCTTCTCAATAGCATTGGATATATCTGCAGGGGATCAATGATGATGAAGTTGCGGTGGGGGATCTATGTCATTAACCCGGCGAATGTATGGGTACAGTTTTTCAGAAATTGAGAAGGAATTGATATTCCGCCGGAAGGATACCGGGTTTGTCCGGTATCTTACTAAAGACGGGACTCTCTTCTATCTCGATCCCTCCCCGTTTTTCAAAACGCAGAAGCGGGAAGTCTATGCGGCCCTCTGCCCTCCACCTCCTGAGCGGTCACTCATAAAAGTGGCAGTCTTGGATATAAAGGAAAATATCATGAAAGATACATCGGGATACTACCGGTTACTTATAAAATGCGCCAGTTCATGGGAAAAAATTGATCCGGGATCCCTGCTAAAGAGAAAAAGTCTGCTGAGTCCTGAAGAAGTAAAGGAATTCTTCAAAATGCCGTTCATCGGTGAGGAGGAACAGATCGAGCGGATCGCCCTGTGTTCCACACTTTTTACCGTGTCCGCTCCCCTGCTTCCCTTTGAAAAGGGGGGAATCACTGCTGCCATCATGGGGAAGAAAAAAAACTGGTCCGGGTTCAAAAAGGGGATGGAGATTATCCCTCCGGAACTAAAAAAAGTGTCTTCAGATTATTTTTACCGCCTTTTCCCCAAAGAAGAGCCCCTGGATCCTGTTTCCTGCCGGGAGATTAACCTGGCGTATCTCAATCCGGATACTATTCCCCTGCATATTCCCATAGTACTGGATGTCGAATTAAGAAGCAGCAGTACCTATAAAGAGGCTTTCTCTGCCCAGAAACCGTTGATAACGGCATTCATGCTTGATGCACTGATAGTAGAACCGGTGGTTTCTGAAAACCTGGAACATTATATAGCTGATGCGATGTACGAACTGGTTTCTGATGTTAAAGGTTCGGGCAGTCTTCCCTACATACAGGATTTCGGTTCCCTGCTTCCCCGGTTAGGAACATCGTTCGCACGATATAATTCGCGGTTTAACGTCAATAAAATGGATATTAAAAAGAGCATTGATCTCTGGTCTGAAATGTTTTACCAGGCAAAGAAAATGATGTCTGTACAACATCCAGTTGCCCACATGTACCGTCTGAGTGATAAAGCACGGAAATTGTATCTCGATCTAACCGATGCCTTTGGTTTTGATATTCCAATACCAGTTTCTGATATCGCTAAAAATGTACCGCTCTTTAAAAATGCTCATGACTATGAAGAGGCACTGGATAATCTGAACCATCATGGACTCATAATCAGACTCAATAATAGCACCATTAAAGTGCTCGATTTTGGTAAAAAAAGCATATCCTGATCACTTTTATTTTAAGACAGCCTGCTGTTTTGGATTATGGGAACAATGAGAGAAGTCCTGATCGGAGGAGGGGAGCTGCACACCGGAGTATGGCTGGTTTACAAAGAAGTTTTTTTATCAGAACGCCCGGGTGATCCATATCCCCATACTCAACAATCGTGCGGATGATATCGGGATCATTGAGCGCCCTGATTAATACATCCATATCAGGTGCAGATATTTTTTGGCGCATCTGGAAAATCCGGAAACCAAAATCGAGTTCACGCCCAATATCTGCCTGCCACCGTTGTTCATATTTCCCGAGCGCTGCCTCAGTGAATGTGTCGGTTTCACAACAGCTGGCCGCCACTGCTGCAGCGTGCCGGGCGGAACGGATGCCGGTATATACCCCACCACCGGAAGTGGGTTTGGCAAACCCGGCTGCATCTCCGACAAAAAGCGTGCGGGGACCATACGTTTTCGGCATCAGGCCAAGCGGGAGTGTACCGGTAACAAGATGTGTTGCATTTGTGCCAAATTTTTTCTGGAACGCTGCGAACCGTTCAGGTACCTGATACTGCCCGCACAGGCCGATACGAACCCTTCCATCCCCGGCCGGGATCATCCATCCAAAAAAATCCGGTGATGCATCAGGATAGATCTCTACAAACCTTGGATCGCATTCATGAAGCAGATCGACCTGGATACCGGCGAGATACGTCTTTGCCCGGGGCATTTTGCAGAGGCGGGCAATCGTGCTCCGTGGTCCATCCGCTGCAATCAGGAGCCTGAACGGTATTTTTTCACGCCCGTTTGTACCCCGGGTCATGAGCGTTGTCCCCAAAAGGTCATACGCTGCAGTCCTGAGCCGGAACTCTGCCCCGGCGTTGGCTGCAGACTCTGCCATCTCTCTGTCGAGAGCACCACGGTCCACAACGACAGCTTTTGTGGTCTTCGCATCGATGAGGATCTCGCTTCCCATGCCGGAGATCACGCGAGCGCCGGATACTTTGTTGAGCACTGACCGTTCTGACACTCTGCATTCTGCAAAGGCAGTATTCGAGAGGAGCCCGGCACACTGGACCGGGTAGCCAATCGTCCCGTGCTCCTCGATACAGAGCGTTGAGAGCCCCTGCCGGGCACATTCATATGCTGCAGCACTGCCAGCCGGACCGGCACCAATTACGACGACATCATACGACATGGAAACAACCACACGACAAAAGCACCATGAATGGGGAGCGAAGCTAAAAGGGGGGGACCTTATTTTTTCCCCTGGTGTTTATGGTCCTGACACGTCGTATCCCACTTAATCTCTGATACATCCTGTTTTGGTTCCTCTGCATGATAATAACCCATAACAATGGAAAACAGGCCAAACACAAATGCGAAGCTGCCGAGTGTTACGATGACGAGATTTTCTAAGAATGAGGGGAAATAATAGAGGAGACCGAATAGCAGAGCTGCACCAGCGACAAACATACCGGGGATTAGGAAATATTTGGTCCTGGGGTGCTTAAGAGCGAGCGTGATATCACTAAAACCGTTGTAAAACGCGATGCCTGCGATGATAAGCAAAAAAATGATAGCAACGATTGGCTGCACTAAAAATGAAAGAACACCAATAATAAGCAACCCTGCGGATAGACTAAACCAGAACAGCGATTCATCGCTTCTTGAAGTTATAGCGAGAAAAAGGAATCCGGCAATACCCAATCCTATCAAAATCCAGAAAATGACATATAAGGTTTCAAGCAGCAGAATATTAGGAAACAGCAGAGCTAAAAGCCCAAAAATAACACCGATAATGCCCCTGATGAGGCATGACAATCTTGTGTCCATGACATAATCACCGGATAGGAAGAACGATCTGCACCAACATCCTGATCTCCAATTAGCGCCTCAACTACAAAATTTATCCTGTCATTTTTCTGGTACCTTACCAGCCAAGTACTTCCCAAAAAAAGAATTTTTATTTCTCATTCAAAAAAATACAAAAAAGAAGCGAACCATTTCCGGCCAGACACACATTTTGAGATACAAAACGATAAACGGGCACAAAAGGCAGGAACGTACCGATCAGGGCAGAACCAAAATTAACCAGTGCACGGGGGAAGAAAACGAGGCATCAGGCCGATAATGAAATCGGGGATACCATCCAGATCCCTCCCGATTGGAAAAAACAAGGAAACAGTACATATACTAGGTTTGTTCATTTTACACAGGTGATGCGTTTCATAACAGAATTACTACCCCCCAATAAACCAGTAACCGAGGTAAAACTCTTTCCCTGGTGGCTTTTGCTTGTATGGGGCATCCTTGCCATCCTGATCGGAATCATGTTCGCGACAATCCCCGGCATCCGGCATAACCACCGCACTCTTTATCACGTTCCTTGGAGCATACTGGCTCGTAGGCGGACTGTTCACCCTGGGGAGTCTTGCCGTTGACCGGACGAACGGGGGCTGGAAAATTTTTTTTTCAATCATCATCATCGTTGCCGGTATCCTCATCCTCATGTACCCCTTCTATAGCACATTTTTTATCATCGGATTCTTTATCATATTCATCGGGTTCTGGGCGTGTTTTATCGGGGGTGCCTACCTGTTCCAGGCATACTCGGCAAAAGATACGGGTGGCGGTGTACTGGGGGCTGCCAGCCTGATCTTTGGTATCCTTATCCTCATCTTTCCCCTGATCTCAGGACTTCTTATTCCCTATATTATCGGAGGATTTGCAATCATAGCCGGTATTTCATCGATTGTGATCTCCTATGCTGCAAAAAAGGGACTGGCAACCTTGGGAGATTAGACAATCATTTTTTCCCTCTTTTTCATTCGCGCCTGAAACCGAAAAATTCGATGTGAAAAATCTTTTCCATAGTGTAAAGAATTGCAAAGAAAAATGCTGCATAAAGAACAAAATTTGCCAAAAACTTACTCCAGCCAACGATCCCTGCGGCCGATACTATTATGTTTGAGAGTGCATCAGCGATTATTATTGCACAGAGAATGCCGATAAAAAATAACGTCCATTTCTTAATTGTTGCAGATTCCATGGATATACTTGGCTTTTTGACTATTAAAACTTCAATTAATAGAAGAGCCAAAAAATATGGCTCTTTGCTGTTTTTTAGTGGNNTAACGCATGTATTGAGAGGATTAAGAGAAACGGTTATTGCATTGCCTGCCCGAGTACAGCCTATGACAGATGATGCTGTGGATGCTTCTCTGGATCCGGAGAAGCCTCAAACAGATGATGCTTCCACAAAACCCCCGCAAAAAATGGGTCTGGCATTCTATTCTGCCCTCGCACTTGTTGGCGTGCTGGTTCTCCTGGTTGTGGTTATGAACGTGCCGGGTATCCGGGCATCTGCTGGAATAACCCTAACCCGGTCCAACTGGACGCTGCAGTCCTACGCAGATGTAACCGGCGGACTTGTCCCGGCAATGAGCGGGACAAATGTTACTGCCCGATTCGGTAATGATGGCAGGATGAACGGTTCTGCCGGGTGCAACCAGTATGGTGCCTCCTATACAACGCGGGATTTTGCAATTACCATCTCCCCGCCGGTCACGACCATGATGTACTGCGAAAATCCAGATATCATGCAGCAGGAGTCAGCTTACATCAACAATCTTGCAAAAGCAGTGGAGCTCCGTATCAGTGAATCGAACCTGAACCTCTACGATACTACCGGAAAACCCCTGCTGGTGTTTGAAGTAATGCGATAACCACGCAGTCTGGAAAAGCCGGACCAATGATAACCTGCAGGTTAATGGTCCCCTGCTCCGGTGCAAGGATATAGACTCTTTGCTGTTTTTTAATGGGTAACGCATATATTGAGAGGATTACAAACATGGGGACAAAATACCTCCATACCCCAAAAATACGATGAACGTCGCTGCCCCACAAAGGGACGCCCCGCGGCGATTCGGGGGCAGTTTTTATAAGTATGATTTTTTTAAAAAACTGCCTTGCCCGGCGAGGCTAAAAAACGAGGTGGCCGGGCGACCCCATCTGGGGTGGAACACATCAGGAACGAGATTTGATAGCATATCTTACCCACATGAGATGACAATAAGCCAGGATATATCACCGTTCTATAAGGTGAATGTGCTCATCAGTCTTTTTTGCAAGCCCGCTACGCCCCTGCAGGCGGGCAACATCTGATATGGCTTCAAGCACATGAACCGATTCTTCAAGAAACGAGAGAACGTCAGATGGAAACATCTCGATACCGTACTCATCCAGCATGACTGCAACTATCTGGCGATGATCGAGACCGTTTTCCCTCAGTTCGATCACCTTTTTTGCAAATTTTTTCTCCGGGCACCCGCATAACGGTGAATCTTTGCAGTCGCAGCGGAGAAAGTCGTTGAAAAAAGCAAGGATCTGTTCCCTCACGGCAAAATCGAGCGCATCATAATCAAGGCGCGACGAGAGAGTTTCGAGCATGGTTCCCGAAAACGCATGTTCGGGGAGGCGAAAGCCTGCAAGCCTTTCTAACTTTTTTGCATGACGGAACCGTGCCCGATCAGCAATCAATCCTCGTCTCCTACTCCTTCATCAAAGTTTTTCAGCGAGGCCATCGCCTCACTCATACGTTCGCATTCGATCAGCCATTCGTCAAAAAGGGTCGTCTGTTCGATATCGTCTTTCACGTATTTACCGCAGCAGGAGGCCCCATCAATAACACTGGCACCGATGTTGGAGACGGTCTCGAGCGCCTTTTCCATATCCTTTTCGATCTCAGCCCGCCCTTTTTTGACGAGCGCCTTAATATCCTTGTCAAAACCGCCCGCAAGGTATAACCTGCAAGACGCAAAGAGTGCAAGTTTGGGGAGTTGCAGGATCTCAACAATCTCTCCGAGATTCCCCTCAGGTGCGGCGGACATCACGATCACTTCCACCTGTGAGAGCTTGTCAACCGCCTCTTCAAAGGTGTAGCGCTTGTTCTGGTAGAGCTTGATGATCTTCAGGACTGACATGGTGATGTCCACTGAAAAACCGTCCAGCACCCGGAACCCTTCAGGCAACTCATCACTCTTTGGATCCTGCTCAAAACCCGATTCACTGAGGGTTTTTAACCAGTTATCCCAGCGTTCCTGGTTGTAAAAAATATAAAACAACCTGAGCGGTTCAGCTTCGATTTTTTTGCTTGCCTTTTTTACCATTTCATTACACTATTCGTTTGCGAATTTAAAGGATTTCGTTGTCGTTGTTACATAGGGACACTGGGTTGAGACATTACCTGCCGTATTGCAGGGACACGCGGTTGATCCATCACCACCAATGGTTATCTCCCTTGACTTTCAATACTTCAGACAACAGGGTGGTGAAAGAAGTGGGAAGCAGGGAAAAGCTCGTAATGGTGAGATATGGCGAGTTATTCTTAAAAAGTGAGTCGGTAAAACACCATTTTATCGGAATGCTCCTGCGCAACATCGGAAAAGCACTCTCTGCATCCGCACTTTCCTATCACTTCGAAACCCCCCGCGGGCGCATCCTGATTTACGGGGACCAGTTAGAAAAGATCGCTGATATCGTATCCCGGATTTTCGGACTTGTTGATGTCAGCATCTGTACGCGGACAAGCTCCGTACTCGATGATATCTGCACGGAAGCGATCTCTCTTGCATCAGCAAACCTTCATGCTGGGATGAGTTTTGCCGTCCGGGCAAAAAGGCAGCAGAAGACCGGCCTGAACAGCCAGGAACTGGGAACGCTGATCGGTTCTGCCATTTATGATCATATCCCGGATCTCAAAGTCGACCTGGATCATCCGGATTATGAACTCTTTGTCGAAGTCCGTAACTTCGGCGGACTTGTATATGATTCACGGATAGCCGCGCCCGGGGGATTACCCTGGGGCACACAGGGCAGGGTGCTTGCCCTGCTTTCATCAGGTATCGATTCACCGGTTGCTTCCTGGCTGATGATGAAACGGGGGTGCGAGATCACCCATCTGCACCTGGATGCCGGGCGGTGGGCGGGAAAGGATGTCACCTTGGCAGCAATCGAGAATCACCGCAGGCTTTCGCGCTGGTGTACCGGAAATCCCCTGTCGATGGTGATCGCAAACAGCGAACTTTTATATGACCGCATGGACCAGCTTCGCATCCCGCCCCGGTACCGATGCGTAATCTGCAAGCGATTCATGCAGCGGGTGGCAGGCAAACTGATGGAAAAAGAAGGTGCGCTTGCGGTAGTCACCGGGGAGAATCTCGGGCAGGTGGCATCCCAGACACTTGCCAACCTCTCGGTCATTTCAGAAGCGGTAACAGTACCGGTGTTACGCCCGCTTATTACCTATGACAAGGAAGAAACCATCACCCTTGCCCGCATGATTGGGACCTTTGACGCACATCCGGGTGATCTCGCGTGCCGGGCAGTTCCCAGTATGCCGGCAACTGCTGCAGTGCTAAAGACGGTAACAGAGTGTGAGCAAAAAATGGGTATTGATGAGATTGTCGCAACGGCACTTTCCGGAGTACGGTTTGTGACTGCATTGAACTGCGGGATTGTAAAAGAATCCTGATATACCTCTCGGGTTCTCACCAGGAAGAATTATTCAGAGTATTCACCATCCTTCATGGATCGATCAGAATGTCAGCGACATATCAAGCGTGCTCATGCTCGGAAGCATCCCGGTGCATGAAAACATTCAGAGTAGTTTCT
>PLLR01000078.1:9614-11041 GCA_003141335.1 Methanoregula sp.
GGATCGTTTTCCCGTTGTTTGAACCGTTTGAGCTGCTCATCCTTACCAATTTCGAGCCAGAACTTAACAATTCCTCCACCGCTGCTTTCGACATATTCCTGCTCCATTTCATTGATTTCCTGGTATGCCCTCTGCCACTCGGATTCAATGCAGAACCCTTCCACCCGTTCAACGAGTACTCTCCCGTACCAGCTGCGGTCAAAAATGGCTACGTGCCCGACTTTCGGGAAATGCCGGATAAACCTCCAGAGATAATGATGCTGTTTCTCATATTCGTTCGGGGTTGTAGCCGGTAGTACATCGTATCCAAGCGGGTTCATATAGCGGGCGATCCTGGTAATATTTCCACCTTTTCCTGCAGCATCCCATCCCTCGTAAACGATGATGAGAGGGATCTTCCGTTTGAAAAGGAGGTAATGGCTTTCGAGCATCTCAATCTGGAGAGTATTCAGCTCATTCTGGTAGTCCTTTTTGGATTGTGATGAATCCGGTAATGATCGCCTCTGGACCGGATTTTTCGGGGGCAGGATCAGGTTTTTTGGTTTGCCTTTTTCTGGTCGTCCTTTTGCCTGGTCATCTACTTTCTTTTCCAGGGATTTTACCAGATAGGAATAGATCTTAATGAGGGCATATTTCCGGTCAGTTGCCTCAATGATGTACCATGGAGCATGTTCAGTATCGGTCTTTGCAATGAACTCATCGATGACGGAAAAATACGCATCATAATGATGATGAAAATCCCAGATGGCCGGGGTTACCAGCCATGCAGTGAGCGGATTTCTCTCCCTCTCCGTTAACCTCCGCTTTTGTTCATCCTTGCTGATATGCAAAAAGAACTTGAGAATAATTACCCCGCTGTCGCACAACTGGCGTTCAAAAATATTGATTGAATTGATCTCATCCTTAAGTGATTTTTTCCAGCCTACGCTGACAAGTTTTTCTGCAAGTGCCCTGCTGTACCAGCTCCGGGCAAAAAGAGTTATTCGTCCTTTTGGAGGGGTTTTTATCCAGAATCTCCACAGGAACGGGTGTGCCCGTTCTTCATCCGTGGCTTTGTCAATTGCATGCAGGGTAAATCCGCGGGGATCAAGAGACTGGATAATCTCGCGGGTGGACATGGTAATGCCGGCCGTATTCCATCCTTCAATGACAATGATGGTGGGAATCCCGAGATCACGAAGTGTCCGCTGCAGTATACTCAGTCGCTCTTTTAAAGGGATTATGGATTTTTCAAAGCTGGCATCGTCAATTTTCTTTGTCAGATCAACCTTTTCAAACATCCTTTCCCCCATCCCGACACAGGTTAACAATGTCCATTCCTGACAAACGGATTGTAGGGCATCACGATTAATAAAACCTACCAGTGTTTTCTCGGGAAGGATACAAAAAAACAATGCAGTTTTTTAAAACCCTGTTTTATACATGAA
>PLLR01000028.1:0-17286 GCA_003141335.1 Methanoregula sp.
GGGATGATGTCGAAAATTGATTCAGGGGATCCATGGTGAGGCCAAATCCTGTTATGGCCGTCGCAGCGATTGGACTCACTCCCATATTTCCATTGATGGTTGAACCTCCTGTGGTTGAGATTCCTGATTTTGCCAGAATCGCAAAATTGCAGGCTGATCCAAGATCTACGGCTGATGCGCCCATCACGCCGGGAATTATCGCGGTAGTCAACAGGAATACCAGCGCTATGGTAAAAACAATGGAGAAATTTTTTCTCTCCCTTTTGTTAATATTTTTCATGGCATGCTCCTTTTTCATAGTTCCACCTTTTCAAGCGGGTTGGACATATGCAGGATAACCAATTTTTCAGAACCGTGCGCATATTGGCACCAGAATGTATGCACCAATACACATTTTTTTTATATACTGGCAATACACGCGGTTTTCCGGCACCCAGCGTATTCTCCGCTGATTTCATGTCATAGTTTATTTATTATAAAAAGATGCAATGCGCCGGTGCATTGCATACAATACGTTTATAAGTCACCATAATGGATCCTGACTTCGCCAGAACAAGCATGAGAAGGTAACGTTTAACAAAATTTATGGCAAAAAACATAACCTTCTCCTTAGGAAATATGGCTCTTCTCACGGGAATCTGGAACTACCAAACCGGTGGTAAACTCAATTTGGCGAATTGGAATTATGCTAAAATTCAGCGTTAACTATGCAAAAGTGGCGAAGTTAGGTATCTTAACGGAATTTGAAAAGTTTGCCTCATCTTTGACTTTCGCCAAGGCATGGATGCATAAATTCATGGGAGGTGTGATATGTAGTAATATTTAGGTTCCTGACTATAATAACTTAAAAAAAATGTCATTTACGATTCTTTCAGCCCGCGGATAAAATGACCGGCAGTGATTCCCCCGAGAGCAAGACGTTTTACCGCACCTTTCAGTTCTTCGAACTGGTGATCCTGAGTGCGGATTTTTTTCTTTGAGAGGGTTATTGCCTGCCGGTAAAGACGGGTCATCTCCCCGGTATAGGTACCGGACCTGCCCCGTGCATCGACTACCACTTCATTGATACCCACCTGCATGAGTGACGGGAGATAATCGATCAGGCAAATCTCTGCAGAATTGTAAATATGCGAGCGACATTCACCATCGATGCGCACCGGGAAGATATGTCCGGTTGTATCCCTGATGCCAAAGAAGGCAGGAGGACGTATGTCACACCCTCTGCCGTTACACTGCAACCAGGGCTGGAGAATGCAGTCCTCAGAAACCATCGCCTCACTACACCCCTGTACGACGAGGGCAAAAGAATTTGTCAGCCCATGCGACCTTGCCGCATGGATCAGGAGCTGTATCTCATCGCGCGAAAGTTCGGGAGAGAGCGTCAGCAGGGTAAACCAGGAAGAGAGGTTCTGCACTGTCCGGTGATTGAAGATATTGAGTCCAATGAAGCCGGAAAATGCAGGTGCGGGATCCATGTGCCTAAGGGCATGTGCCGCACCGCAATTTTCCACCATATAGTCTGTGATACCCTGGCTCAATACTTTCTTTACTACCGGAAGAACCGCATCAAGACAGGTATTATTGGTGATTTTGGGTAATTTCCCAACAAAACGGACACCTGCATCACGGCATATTTCCGATGCAGTGATAACCTGTGATTCAAAAGAGAGCAGACCGGGAGGGAGCCTGCATGTGCACGCCGGAGCGGTAAACACCGGTTCAAAATAGATGACATCACATCCGCCCTCTGCTGCCTTCTGCACACCCTCTAAGGAATCAGTACAGACAGCGAGAACCAGCAAAGATGACGGGAAACTGTCTCCCGTAGCGGATGTAGGGAAACTGATGTCCGGTTCCCCAGCATTCCACCGCTGCCGTGCCACTTCTACGCTTTTGCCGGAGGGGCGGGATGCAGCCACCAGTAGCTCTTCAGCCCGTGCAAGGAATTCCCTGCGCACACGGTTCAGCCCGGCAAGCGGTGCAAACAAATCCCCATCATATGTGAGGGAAAATGTGCGTATCGTAAACGGGGTACCGCCGGTTTTTTTCACCTGCTGCTCCAGCTGCTCACCGGTGAGCGGGTGTGAACGTGCAGGCACAAAGGAAAAATCTGATCGATACNNGGGATTGGATGCCGTAACCCAACCGGAGGATGGGAAATCACCTGTCGTGCCCGCACATCAAGATCCACGGAGTGGGTGATACAGACCCTCGTACCGGGTGCAACCGGGTGCGGGACCTTTAATATGATTTCTCCTTCTTTTTGCAAGGGAACCGTATTGAGGGCAAAACCATACTCATTCCGGGGATGTCCGGGAGGGGTGAAGAGGAGCCCGTCTCCGGGACTGGGCACATAGGATCCGTTTGACCTGATAGTTACGATTTTTGATCGTTCATCATACCGGGTCACCACGCCGATACAGCACCCTTGGTTATCGGGGGCATTCCTTCCCATGAACGCTGTATGTCGTTTTCCAAAAAGGTATCCGGAAGTAAAACCGCGGTTAAATGCAAGATAAAGATCCTGTAATGCTTCTNNGGAGATTTCATACGCCCTTCGATCTTCAGCGAGATCACGGGTGAATTGACAAGCTCACGCAGGTTCTCATAGGTACAGAGATCTTTTGGGGAGAGCAGGAAACGATCCGGTGAGGGGAGTTCCTGCAGCCGTGTTGGCCGGCCATATTCATCCGGCTCCCCGGTCACCAGCATATAGGGTTTGCGACAGGGTTGCGCACACATGCCGCGGTTCCCGCTTCTTCCCCCGATTACTGAGGAGAGCAGGCACTGGCCCGAGTAGCAATAGCAGAGTGCACCATGGGCAAACACTTCAAGACCGATACCGGATTTTGCTGTTTCTTTAGCAATACGGGTTATATCTTCAAGGGATAGTTCGCGGGCAAGTACCACACGGGAAAAACCCTGTTCTGCCGCCCAGATGACACCATCAGAATTATGAATGGTCATCTGGGTTGAGGCATGAAGGGGTAAATCAGGGACGATTTTACGTGCAAGCGCCACCACACCGGTATCCTGTACAAGAACCGCATCAACACCGATTAAGTACAGCCAGAGGAGATATTTTGCTACACCGCCCAGTTCCCGGTCATGAATGAGGGTGTTTATCGTGACATAGACGCAAACATCCCTGCTGTGGGCATACCCGATTGCCTCTTCGATCTCCGCATCAGTAAAATTCCGGGCAAATTTCCGGGCGCCAAACCTCTTTCCGCTCAGGTAAACTGCATCCGCGCCCGCAGCAACTGCTGCCCGGAACGCTTCGGGCGAACCGGCGGGTGCGAGGAGTTCGGGGAGATTTTTTTCTTTGTGCAGTTGAGAAGACTTCGGCATGGACACTCGCATTAATTTACCTGACTGACCAGAAAAATCCCCATCGTTACAAGAATCGTGACACTCGAGATCGCGATATATCCTGCCATAATAAGGAGTATTGAGAGATCCCGGCGCCATCCCAGCACCCAGGATACCGGCGGGCAGACATAGAATCCTAAGGTGAGCACGCAGGGCACCAGGCCATATATCCCATATTTTGTCAGGAGCGTTGTATGTTTTGCCCGTTCTGCTGACTTTTCCAAAAACCGTGCGACTCTTTGTGATTGCTCTCCCAGCAGATCAAAGATATCAAAAAGGGACAGGGTTACCCCAAGGGCAACACAGACAAGGACGAAGAGTACAAAAACCGGGGGTAAACCCAGACCAAGACCGACCGGTGCGGCACCGTATTCGATGACCAGCGTACTCGTGATGAGTGCGATCGTAGAGGAGAGGGGCAGTGCGAATAGAATAGCGGCGGCAAGTGGCAGCACAACCACAAGTACCATACCTTTGGTGATTGCACCGCAAAGGTATCGCAGGTAAGGAAGAAGAGTGCCGCACTCCATAGTAGTCATAGAAGTATTGTTGAAAGGGGATAAACAGATATCTTCCCGTACAGGAATGACACGGGAGAGATGGTGAATCATACCGGTTTTGTGCCCGTGGGCCGGATTCCGCACGACCAGAGCGTATCTTTTTGTACACTGCACGCAAAAGAAGATTATACACATGAAGATCGTCGCAGCGCTCACGGATCCGGCCCAAGCGTCCCGTGCACAGGAACAGGGAGCCGATATAGTCGAACTCCGGTTCGACCTGATGGATGGAGATCCACTGAGCTGTGTGCAAACCTGCAAAGATGTATGTTCATTGCCCATTATCGCCACTCTGCGTTCTGCACAGGAAGGAGGGCAGTTTTTTGGCGATACCGGAGTATGGTATGAGAAGATCCGCCCGCTGATCCCCCTTGTCGATTATGTGGATATTGAGCAGCGGTTTGCATCCTGTGCTCTGCAGGTAAAAGAAGCAGGCAAGATGATCATTGCCTCTCATCATTCCGGTGAGATGATGCCGCTCCATGTGCTGTTCGTGATGGAGCGCGAACTCCGGGCGTACGGTGATATCGTAAAGATAATTGTCACTCCAGGAAACAAAGAGGATATCATCGAGCTGATCGCGTTTACCCATGCAGTAAAAAGACCTGTGTGTACCGGTGTAATGGGTGCACAGTTCAGGTTTGCCCGTGCCATCCTTCCCTTCTTTGGTTCAGAGCTCGTCTACTGTCATGTCGGTACCGCAACCGCTGCCGGGCAGTATTCCGTAGAAGAGTTTGTCAGGCTCATGGAATTGATGAAACCCATCCCCGGTCCATCATCCTGATCGGTTTTTTGTTGTTTAACAGACACAACAGGCACAATGTATATCATCTCACATTCAAAACGGCGGTATTACTACAACAATATCCTACCCGCTCCGGGGGGTTTTAGAGTGGCTGGACGGATGAAATGAAAGAATTATTTTCCGGTAGTCCGGATAATCGCGTGGTCACCTGGGTATCTTCCGAATGGCTGGAGGATCATCTTGATGACACTCCTCTCGTGATTGTGGATTGCCGGCAGCAGACTCATGCATATTTCCAGGATCATATTCCCGGCGCCATTCACCTGCATGAAGAACTGCTACGGATGCACATCGGAAAATCTCCGGTTCAATGGATCTCTCCGGTAGCGGCAGAGGTATTGTTTTCTACCCTCGGCTTTGAGCAGGATTATCCCCTCGTGGTATATTCGGACAGCAAACCGCAATCACCATCTTTGTCAGTCACCAGTGACGGTCTGGAACAATCTCTGGTTGCCTATTCCCTTGTAAGGTTCGGGTGCCGGAAGGTGATGGTCCTTGACGGCGGGTTTTCGAAATGGAAAGGAGAAAACCGTCCGCTGGCCCATGATTATGGAATCTCCCGACCCTCGTCATTTACCGTGGATATGCAGATCGATTTCCTGGCAGGGTATGAAGCGTGCATCAGCCTGAAAGATGAACCCGATACCATCCTTTTGGATACCCGTCCGGCATCCTGGTACGAGGGACAGGGCCCGTGGATGAAACCCGGCCATATCCCGGGTGCTATCAATCTGCCGGCAACCCGGTTGATGGATGATAAAAATTCCACGCTCTTAAAAGCCGAAGAGGAGATCCGGAATATTCTGTTCGCATGCGGGGCTACCCCGGAAAAAACCGTCATCTGTTCCTGCGGAACGGGTAGATCGGCGACTGCTGTCTTCCTGATCCTGAAATTCTACCTGGGATACCCGGATGTACTCATGTATGAGGGCGGGTTCACCGAATGGTCATCATACCCGGATAATCCCGTGGTGACCGGGAAGACCCCGCGGTGAAAAGGGTTTTTTGTTTCGGAATAGGTTGTTATTTTTTTTTGACCGTGTAAGATCCACCACTCATGGTAAGTAAATAAAGCTCTTTCCCACATTCAGGATGACTGAAAATTTTAAAAAAAAGGGCTCTTCGACGTTTTATGTGGGTAACGCAAGTAGTGAGAGGATTACAAACATGGGGGCTGATGCCCCCATACCCCAAAAAATACGATGAACGTCGCCGCCCTCCAAAAGGACTTCTTTGTACGGCGGTTCGGTCGGTTGAGAGTATGGGGCAATTTAATGAATCAAACAGCTTCAGCTCAACCATCCATGAACTAAAAAGCAATCTGTATTAACCTTCCTGCCCAGCGGCGACCAAAACGAGCCGTCGCTGCGTCCCCATCTGGGGTGGGAAACCTCATAGGTAAATTGCTTCTAATGATAATCCGTTTGCATCCCTTAATGATAAGATGTTTACAATTTCAGTTATCTCAAAGTACTGGTTTATGTGGGTCTTTATTGAGTAATCACTTAAAAAAACAATCAGCACAAAGACGCTCCAGGTTGCTGCGATAGTATAGTCACATGAAACATTGTGATATAATTCAACGGATAAAACGATTTTTTAAAATATTCTCCCGACTCAGTCAATACCATGAACAGGACGGCCAAAATGATCACCGGGCTGCTATTTCTCATCATCGCATGTGTGTTTATCACCGCATGCACGGGTAGTTCCAGCACGGCAAATACAACCCCGCAGACAACTCTTATGACAACTGCCCCCTCGACAGCTGCACAGTATACATCGGGGGATATTGTCAGGAGCCCGAAAGGGAGCCCGGATACCGCATGGCTGGTCACCGGCTATGATACCACCACAGACTCTTACGAACGAGCCTTTGTCTACCGCAATGCAGACGGAACCTGGGGTTACCGGCTCGATTCCAGAACAGAACGGGCAAACAGGGCAGTCATGGAAAAGGTGTATACAGAAAAAATCACCAATAAACCCCTCGCCTCCATACTAATCCGGCAGTCAACAGTATCTGCAACCACAGCAGCCGTGTCAACGACCCAAACAAGTTCAACATCAACGACGACAACTACAACCGTCTCACCGACCGGGAAACCCACCTTCAAGAAAATTGAACCTGACGAAGGGACTGCCGGAACAGTGATTTCAATAACGTCTCTCACCGGCACCAATTTCCAATCCGGGGCAACCGTGACTCTGATGAAGCTTGACAATCCGAATATTACAGCGACCGATGTAAATGTGCAGTCTTCAACATGGATGACATGCACGTTTACTCCCCCGTCAAATGCAACTGCAGGTGCATGGGACGTTGTCATCACAAATCCGGACGGCCAGTTCGTGAGATATGCCAACATATTTTCTATGCGGGGTTCTCCTAATCCCACGAATACTGAGTCACCTGCAGATTCGGAAGGCATCACCAGCATCAGTCCAACATTTACGAATGGAAACGATGTTCCAATGACGATTATTGGTACGAGTTTCCAGCAAGGCTTTACCGCTAAAATGACAAAGAGCACGAATACGAATATTGAAATTTTGGCAAGGAGTGTCTGGTGGGATAGTGCAACGCAAATAAAATGCTGGTTCACTATTCCATCGGGATCACAGGGGACCTGGAATGTTGTTGTGACAAATCCTGATGGCACTACCCGTAATCTGCAAAATGGGTTTGAAGTGAGGTGAGGTCTTGAATAGACCAGGATTTATATCACCTTCCCTTTTTATAATAAAAAAACGTGAATATAGTTTTACATCCCACTCCTGAACAGGTAAGGGTCTTATCGATACTAGTTTAAGGTCTATCCCTTCTCATCAGTTGACGAGGCGGTAGCGCAGCAACGCTGCAATTCCCCCAAGAGCAACCAGTCGTTCCCCTGGTTCAAAAGCCGATGAGAGCACAACGATGGTTGCCCGCATTGCTTCTGCTTTCTTAATAAGGTTCATGACCTCTTCGTCCCGCAGGAGTGTATCTGCAAGAAGTACCTGCTCCACAGCCCCGAGCACAATCGCCTCCTGGACTTCCTGGCGCCCATACGCGACAGCCCCCTCCTGGGAGATCCTGAGTAGCACTTCGTCCATCATTTTCACTTCGCGGGAGAGCTGGAGGTCATCGATCAGCTTATCGAGCGCTCCCTTGCCAATCACTTCCTGCACCGCCCCACGCCCTGTCCGCCGTGTCTCGATAACAATCGCCCGGTCGACACTCGTGCTGGATCGGTTTTTGGCAAATTGTATAAAATCATCCTTGATGAACCCGGGACCGGCAATGATCAGCGGACCGGAAATATCAGTGACCTGCATAAGCACCTGTTCAAAAAAACCCGCACGGGTATCAGTCCCAGCCCCCTTACCGCTCCCGGCAATGAGGGTCATTACACTTTCCGGGCCGTACTGCCGCAGCCGGAAGAGTTCTGCCTCTCCCTCCTCAATGGTCAGGATGTGAATGATACCGCAGACCGAAGCCTTCACAGACCGCTCTATCCGTTCGATATCAACAGGACGCCACTGCTTGATCACCGAAATTTCAAACCCTGTCTCCACGTTGATCGTGTGATATGCGCCGGTATCTGCGCCATGCTCAATAATGCCGGTGAGGCGGAGTCGCATGCCATGTTCGGAAAACTCCAGCCGCTCCACTCTGACGCCGAGCCGGACTGGTCGTTTCTCCAACTTCTCCGGCCTGATTTTATCGGTTGCTGCATCCACGCTCCGAAAGGTTGTAGCAAATACCAGATCACCGGGGGCAATGAGGTGCCGGAGGTGCCAGAGATCATCGATGTTCTCCGGGAATAGCCGGATTTCGCCATACCTGTCCTTTAATTCACCATATTCAACCTTCATGGTGTCCTACAATATCAGAACCACCAGGCGGCACGAATGCCGCAACATGATCCGTGTTCAGGATGCCTTTGAGGGCTTTTTCCTCCTCTTCAGAAACTTTCTGTTTGAGAATACGCAGCACTTTTTTTGCCACATCATTGGGTTCAAACTGGCCGGGTTTGAGTTCGACATAGGCTTTCGTTTTTCTTTGGATTGCTACAGGAGGACCACCAATTACCGCAGCATGTGGTTCGAGCATAAGCCCGATACCAACGGCGAGCGGTACATTCCGGTACCAGGTGCGTTCCCCGCGGACAATAAAAGAACCCCGTGAGATGAATTCACCGGACTCCGGGGTCTTGCTCACCTGGCTGGGAAGTGCACTGTACACATCTGCGGAGAAGTGCCCGCTCCGGTATGCACCGGAATAGGATGCTGCAAACTGCGCCACTTCGTCCATACGCTCTGTTTTTCCTTTGACAATAACGACGCTTGCACCATGAACATCGGCATGCACGAACAGGTCCTGCCCGCCCATGTATTTTTTGACCAGTTCCTCGTTCTGGGATGCATCCCGTCCGCCAAGCACAACAATGCCGTCGCTTGTCACAAACCAGCGGAAACGGTGGTACCACAGCTTTTTCATGGGTATAAAATCCCGCCTCTGCTCTTTTTTCTTCGGCAGGGTTGTTTTCATCGCTTTAAGTGCGCCCTCCTTTTTACGGCGGAATTTTTTTATCACGTCATAATATCTGCCCGCGTTCTGCTCGATCCCTTCATGGACAAATATTTTCACGTTTTTGCCTATATCAATCTCAACAGCTGCTTCTTCAGGATAGAATGCTACAATCTTTTTTGCATCAGGGGATTCTTTATTCCTGAGGAGTTTTTCCATCTCCTGCCATGAAAGGGTTTTACTGGCCAGATCAAGGGAACTGATCACGGTTGAGACAAACGCGTAATTCTCATAGATTGCAGCAACAACTGCTTCTGTCTTTTCGATCTTTTCATCGAATTTCTTCACCGCAGATTTCTGGTATTTTAAGATCCGCTCTTCTTTCGTAAGTTTTGATTTTGCATCAGCAGTTTTTCTCTCGGCTTTTGTCAGCGGATAGAATGCTTCAAGGGCTTCTGAGAACGTTAAAAAATACTGTACTTCATTCTTGTCCCAAATATCGATTGGTTCGCAGTGTTTTTCAAAGATTCCTGGCTTTGGTGCATGCACTACCTGAAAAAATAGTTCCTGCACTGCAGTAAAAATTGTTTCAGGATCAGCAGAACTGGCAGGCAAGGTTTTATCCAGGCCAGCTTTCTGGCAGATATACTCTGCGTACGTGCCCCCAAGCATGCAGCCTATGGCAAGAGAACGAACCAGATCGCGGTCGTCATTTTTGATCAGAGAGGTCATCATCTCGCGTGAAGATGTGGGATCGCAAAGCCCCAGCGTATAGATGGCTTTTGGAACGATCTCCCGATCCTTGAACCGGTGGTGCCTGAGCGGTTTTATGATCGTGTAGTCCTCACTGGTCAACACGACATTCCCTTCATCAAATAGTTCGATGATGAGCCGGTAGGTGAGGTTGCCTTTACCGATATCGAAAATCAGAATACGCTCCAGCCCATGCTGGCGGATGGCAAGCACCTTGCCGCCCGAGATATATTTTCGCAGGAGCATGGCAAACTGGGGCGGGTTTTTCGGGGGCTCCGGCATGTCTTTGACCAGATGTGCTCTTCTTCCCGATTCGACAATCATCTGGTATCGTGCCTTGTTTTCCCCGTTGAGCCGGATACCCAGCGTGCGGGAGTCAAACTGGTATACTTTGTCGATCCAGAGCGGCAGCTTCCCCGCCAGCTCTGATGTCATCGCTTTCACGTCGATCCCGCTCATTCCCTGTTCGGATGCCATTGGTGTACCAAATTACATATGGCTTGCGCACTAAAAAATAAGACTACTGGTGATGCGGGATGACCTCCCGTGTTAAGGTGCTGAAGCAGGAAAAGGAAGAGCTTGAAGCACGGTTGAAGGCAATGGAGCTTTGACAGGCCGCCATGGAACAGGCGAATAAAGTCGAGTCGGAGATCCTGTCCAGCTTGACTCCGTCACAGATTCAAAAATTGAAAATACTCCTGCAGTAACCTTTTTTTTTACCGGGGCAACTGTGTCATGAGGTGCCCCGGTTGTTTTTAACAATGGTTCTTCTCCACATTTAGGATGACTTAAAATTCATCAAAAGATTATTTGACCTCCGTGTCTAGCAATTCGCTTGCTATAAGTTATAAACAAGGTAACAATAAAATACAATTTCAGCCAAAATTTTCATCATTGGATATAAAATGTTTGACATGAAAAACAGAGAAAACCAGATTGCAGGGACATCGTTCTCCTTTGAGATAATACACTCCTGAACCGCTCCGGAGTCCAGTGCAGTTCTTTTACTGTACCAGCGACCCCAAGCCATTTCAGTAACAATATCATATGCCATCCGCTCGCGGAATGCGTAGTAAAGATAAGCGAGGGACAGAAAATCCGGTGAATTTATCCCATGACTTGTTGAACTGGAGATATCCTGCACAATCCATGACGGACATGAGAGATACCGTTGATCAAAAATTTTCCAGACATTTTCCCGGCTGTAAAAAGAATTCTTATGAACGATGTTATCGGCCATGGGAACCAGGAGGTCTGGCACACTCAATTACCGGGTTTTCTTCGAATCCGCGTGCAATAATTCGAGAGTATTCAGCTTCGAAGTCTGCGATCTGGTTCTGTGTCAGAGACCGGGACTGGAGCGACGCTCCATCCACCGCCGTTTTGATATCATGGAGATGTTCATTCATCTGAGTACTCCATATCTGGAAATACGTTTCAGAAATGCCTGTAAGTTCCCGAAGCAAATGTGCGTTACACAGTGCATGCTGACAGCTATAACGGAAATACGGCTTCCAGAAATCATGGACCATCGTACCCTTGAAGTCAGGCAATATCTGGAGAGCATCTGTAGCAATTACCCCTCGTTTTTTGTGATGTCCATACCAAGTGAGAAGTTCCGTGCTTGCTACATGGAGCCATTGCCGGATCCCGGTCACCCGCAATCCGGTTTCATCCACGTTCAGTACCTGTGCACCTGTCAGGAGCGTTCGGATGTTCTCCTCGACTTCTGCCAGATCATCATAACAGGTCGCTACTGCTTTTGCCAGTGTCCCTTTGCTGATGGAATGACCACACAAATCGGAGAACAATTCACTGATCCGGTCATAGGGAATCAGCTGGTATACGCTGAGATACACCATATAACGGATTTCAGATATCGGCCATATTGCACCGGATACTGTACATCATCGGGAAACTCTGCCTTGTTATGACAGCGGCAATGGGGACATTGTTTGTGTTCTGCACGGTGTTCGGTAACGATAATCTTAATCCGGGGAAATTCATGAACTTGTCTGCGTTCAATACTGGTTACCCGTACGTCTTCCAGGGACGCTCCGCATTCCTTGCAAACCTCGACTTTATGGACTATGGTTTCATCGGGATTATCCACAAACTCCAGGGTATATCCTTTATGCCCTTTCTGTCCCTCCACGGGTCTCTCACCCTTCTTCCGCTGGCTCTTGGGTTTTATGAATGCGTCCGTTGATGGCGGCCGACTGCTGTTCCGGCTGTTCTGGTTGAGCTGGGATTCCAACTCGGTTATCCGGGCTTCAAGTTGCGCTATTCTTGCATCCATTTTTTCTATGAGCGCTACTATGGCTTCGGGATTGCTTTTGCATAACTCCAGAATTTCTTCGCGGTTTATTGTTATTTCCCTGATTGAATAAAACTCTCTCATTGTATTTTGATCTGCCGGTTTGCTCGTCCCATTGAATCTAACCGGGTTGTCAATCACGAAAAAAAGATTGTTGGAGTTACACCGGGGGTAGTTGGATAGTCACTGTATTTTTTTGACTTCTTAGGAATTTTTGTTTAGATTCTCTCTCTTTTTTAAGGTTTATTGTATCGTTTTTTAAGAGCAAATAGTCATAATCAGTTTCATCCAAATATCTAACTTGAGAAATTCCCAATTTTTTTAACACGTCATCAAAATTTTTTATTTTTACAAGTTTTTTCCCATTTTTTGTTATTTCCACAAATTGATCTACTGCCTCAGATGAAAGGGATTCCGCTACAAGTAGTCGGAGATGTAAATGTGAGAAACAAAAATGATTCTCTATCTTTTTTCCATCAAGGGTTATATTCGAGAAAATGAACAGATTCAGATTTTCTTCAAGTGTACTTTTTGTAATGTTGAATAATTCGCTCTCTAATGCGGGATAGATTTCTTTAAACTCTTCTACGGCGGTTTTTGTGGGGAATTTTAAAGAACTCTTACCTTTTGCATATTCAGTAAAATTAGTTATTCGAACCGGAAGGATGAAAGGCTGATCCGGTGCTGACCAAAAATACGCATTTCCTTTGATGGGTTCGTTAAGAATATTGGCTAAAATATCATTTGAAAAATGAGCATTTGCTCGTTGGAGTGCTTTGAGGTCTCCTTCACTTAACAAATGGAATGCAAAGAAATTATCTCCCTGACTTAGAAGTTCATTTGCGATTGCACCAGGTTGTTGAGTGATGAGAATTGCACCAAGACCGTACTTCCTTCCTTCTTTTACCCACCTTACAAAGGGAGAGGTCTCCTTCATCTTTGGAGATAAGACTGTTTGAGCCTCCTCAATAATAACAATTGTTTTAATTATCTGACCATCTTCACCAGATGAAAAATTTCTTTGATTTTCATTGAAAATTTCATTCAAAATAAGTCCACAAATTTCATTACTTGCACCTGTAGAGAGAAGAGAAATATCAATAATGATAATATGCCCTTTTTTAAGGTGATGTTTGATTCCTTCAATCATCCTAGAATTGCTATCATGAAGTGACTTGATAATAGGAACCAAATTATTTTTTATCGCATTGATTGAGGCTTTGTCAGTCTTAAGATCAAGATACGCAAGTTCGGCAATCTGAATATCTTCCAAACCATAATCCTCTTTTTCGAGCTTCTCAATTAATGTAGTCCACCGGTCTCCACGCATGCCTTTTAGTCGTAAAGCAAAGATATTGTCTTGTTTTTCCTCAACAACACATTGATCGACAATATCTGCGGGTCTCAATTCGGTTAAATTAAGATTGACCTTCCCTGCAATCATTTTTCTATACTTTTCATCAAGATTTGGATATTTTCGATTCGTATATACCACTAATTTATCAGCCAATTCAGGGATATTGGCAAGAGCGAGATTACTTTTTACAGGGAATGCATATTCTCCCTCAGGATCAAAAATAAGCATGCCAACATCTTGCTCTTTTTCATAAAGTTTCGTCACAAGCAATTTTATCAGAACTGATTTTCCATAACCGGCCCTTGCAAAAACGAAACTCCTTTTTGCTACCAGCTTATCTATGTCGAATTGAATCGGTAATTCGTCTAGTGAGTTCTCTCCATTAAATACTTGCTCACCGATAGAATAATGTCCGATGGTGACAGTTTTTGAATCCTTTTCATCTGTCTGTTGTGATCCAAGACTACAAATAAAATTTAATATTTTAAATGTGGGTTCTTTTACAGGAGCACCAAGATGGGGGAGTTTTCGGATACTGGGGTGGAATTTGAATTGGGAATTATGGTAATCGTATTCTATACCTCCGAGCAATTTCACGATCAAATTATATCGCAATTTTGATTCTTTCAAATCTTCAGGAATATCTTGTTTTTTCATTCGTGCCAAATCGGCAAGATACTCATCCCCCTCTATACCGGTCATTATACCCACGGGATTAAATCGAGTTATACGTCCAAAAATCAAATTTTGTTTATCGACAAAGACTAAAATGAAACTTCCAAGAATAGGACGGTAATGAGAATTGTAAGGACTGACAATTTCAGCTTTAAATTCAAGTCCAGATTCTGAAAATCCTTTAAAAAATCCAATATTGGATTTCTCAATTAGTTCATTCATTATTTTTCGATTCACCTTTTAATAGTGTTTTTTTAAACCAAATGCTTGACAAAATTTTCTCTTTATCCGCATCGGGATATCTTCCTAAAATTTCAGTCTTAAGATGCGAAGCAAGATACTCCATTTCGATTCCCGTTAGCGATGCATTTTCGTGTGCTTTAATGAGGGGATATGGATATCCAAGTGTCGGAAAGGAGTTCCTACTTGTCCAGGCAACATATTCTAAAATTTCTTTTTTTCTATCTCGTAACCAACTCGGAATTTCAATGGGGAGAATGATTCCTTCTTTATTCTCAGTTAATTTTGCAAGATAGAGGTCCCCAAAGCTTCTATGACCAACCCAGGCTGAGGCGCGATGGTACGCTTCTTCCTCCATGTCTTTATTGAGTTCGCAATAACACGGGTATTTTCTATTGAATGCATTTTCCAGATTTAACGACATTGAATAATAATTCAACACTTCTGCCGGCTTTGCGACACCGATCAACAAGGTGTCTTTTTTTTCATATGCTTTCATGAAAGAATCCGCAAGAGATCGCATTGTCGCATCTTTCATGCTCATTGACCGCAAAAGCCCATCTCGTAATAATAGAGTAGGCTTTTTTTGCGGGTCCCACGCCATATCAAGGAGGACTGCCCATTCTAAAATATCTCGAAAATGTTTGATTATCGTTCTGAAATTTGCTTTTTCTCCATTCATTTTTGTTATTGGTAGGAAATAGGAAACATCATCGTAATCAATATCCAATCTCGTTAAAAACCGATTTAAAATACTGATCTCCTCAAACATTTCGTTAAAAAACCTTGGATCTGTTGTAATGGGAATGATTTTTTGGACTCTTTCTACACCTTCAGAATCAACAACTCGAATGATTTCAAGATTCAGTGATTCGAAAGTAAGATTATTCTCACCACCAACTGTTGCAACGGGAGCTAATGAATAGCAATCACGATATCCAATCTCGTGAATATCCAGTTTTTTTGTGAGAAAACGTAAACTTTTTAGTTTAGGGTGTTCTAGATCAACCGCCTTTTTCATTTCTTCTTTAGATATGGTAATATCCAGCGTATTTCCCAAAAAATATCCCCGTTTTTTTTAAAGCTGCTTTTCTATGATCGAAACTATGGCTTCTGGATTGGTTCTGCATAACTCCAGAATTTCTTCGCGGTTGATTGCCATCTATTTTTATAGACGTTCTCTTAGTATTTTGATCTGCCGGTTTGCATGTCTCTCCAGAAAAAAACCGGGTTTGCTTTGTAATGAAGCTTTGTAATGAATTCTGTTGGTTGTTCCGGGAGAGCTCTGAATAGTTACTTTTTTTATTGCTTTCTTTACCTTAAAAATAACATCAGCAGTTAGAACAGGCATATTATGAGCAGATTCGGCATGATCAATAAATTTTTTCATTATTTCGCTATCCGTTGTTCCTGTCGTTTCGAATGAACAATCCATTCCGAGAACTCTGCACGTAAATGAGACCATGTTCACAATCTTCAGGTGTCTCTGAAAAATAGACCGCATGCCAGTCATAATTCCCACTTTTGCATTTTTCTGTTTTAATATTCACGAGATTGTTCAGATAAGATCATTGAACCTGATGTTTATCCGAACCATCAATGCTGTATCATCTTGCAATCCTTCACTTCCGCCTATCTCAAAAAAGTTTTTTTCATGACCAAAAGATCCCATGATCAACAACGCGGCGATACTTCAACATGCAGAAAAATCCAGATATCACACTGTCTTCATACCCCGCCTGCAGGACATGTCGGTAGTAATGATAACCCTACATGAGAGAGATACATTGCGTCGATACCTAACCAGCCTTTATTATTTCATCAGAATAAGTAATCGTTTAAGGAAGATCCGGACAGACGTTACCCAACATAGAATATCTTTCAAAGGATCTTCCGCTTCCTACTTTTCATTTGACTCTTCGCTGTTTTAAGTGGGTAACGCATGTATTGAGAGGATTACAAAGATGGGGGCTGATGCCTCCATACCCCCGAATACGATGAACGTCGCCGCCCCGAAGGGATGCCCCCGCGGCGGTTCGAGTGCAGTTTTTATAGCGTGATTCTTTAAAAAACTGCCTTGCCCAGCNNGAACGAAATTTAATAACATATCTAACCCATACGAAATGACGAAGAGCCTTTCATTTTTTATAGCTCTGAAAGACTTTTAATTAATACCAAAATTGATTTTGAAAATCATTGTTTGCAGAAATTGAACTTCATATGATTTTTCTCCACATTTATGATGACTTAAAATTCATCAAAAGACTATTTGACCTCCGTGTCTAGCAATTCGCTTGCTATAAGTCATAAATAAGGTAACAATAAGATACAATTTCAGCCAAAATTTTCATCATTGGATATAAAATGTTTAACATGAAAGACAGAGAAAACCAAGTAGCAAATAATGCGCGAAAAACAGTGCCACAAAGTGTTCCTGGAACAACAATATTTGACTGCATTAAACTGAAAGTTGAAAGATCAAGTATCCCTAGATGACCGCTCTCGGGGACTTTTGTCCCCGCCGCTCGGGCACCCCCTCTTGGGATTGCCATACGCGCAAAAGGTCTATCGACTTTTGCGCTACCCAGGGACTAGAAATATCTTATCGCGAAATGAACTGAAATGAGTGAAGACTATCAAACTGTAGTGCTTGAAATCAAGGACACCTTTTTATATGACTTAAAATTCCTAAAA